>NZ_VPEU01000040.1:0-25368 GCF_013416975.1 Acinetobacter sp. YH18001
ATCTCTTGCGCTAAATACTCCCCAAAGTTAATAAATTAAATATTTGAATATTAAATACTTATTTATTTAAATAAAAATTTCTATTGGAAAGAAAAATATAAAAATTAATGAAAACTCCCTGATTTAAAATATATTAACTTGAGCTATTTTATTCAGCTTTTCCCAGAAATATCAGTTTCAATTTTCTGTAAAAAACAATTCAATAGATGAGATTTTACGCATTATTTCAATGAGTTCAGCGATAATTCTAATTTTTTATCTAACTTAAAATTTGGGAAAGACGCTAAAAACCACATTTGTACCGAAGTGCAGCCAATCAACTCCCCTGGAACTCAATATTTAAAAAACGATTAAAGCTGGATAAATAAAATTTCAATACTCATAGCTCCCAATACCGCCTAGAAACCAATTATTCTATGCGGTAGCGGAATAACGTTATTTATGCACTGATTTGTTCATCACGTTTAAATACCAATTCACCTTTAAGTGAACTATCGGCATCAAAATAATAGCCATCGGTATTGAATGCTGTGAGTTCTTCGGCACGTTCAATTCTATTTTCAACAATAAAACGTGCCATCAAACCACGTGCTTTTTTAGCATAGAAACTAATCACTTTATATTTGCCATTTTTCTGATCCAGAAATACTGGCTTGATAATCTCTGCCTGAATTTTGCGCTCGTTCACCGATTTATAATATTCATCAGAAGCAATATTCACCAAGATCTCAGACTGGGCTGCGGCTAAATCTTGATTGATCAGATCAGTGATGTGATGTGCCCAGAACTCGTATAAGTTATGCCCGCGAGAATTGGCCAATTTGGTTCCCATTTCCAGACGATAGGGCATCATCAGATCCAAGGGACGCAAAAGCCCATATAAACCAGACAACATACGCAAACGCTGTTGTGCAAAGTGCAGATCTTCCTGCTTGAAGCTATAAGCATCCAGACCGGTATAGACATCTCCTTTAAAGGCAAAAATAGCCTGACGTGCATTGGCTAAATTAAAATCTGGTTGCCAGTCCTGAAAACGTGCTGTATTTAAATTGGCAATTTTTTCACTGACACTCATCAAACTGGAAATTTCTGTTGCAGAAAGTGTGCGACAAGCTTTGATCAAATCCTGCGAATGTTCTAATAATCTGGCTTGAGTAAATTGGTCAGTGGGTAATGGGGTATCGTAATCGAGCGTTTTGGCTGGAGAAATTAAAGCGAGCATGGCAACCTGGTCAAAAAATGATTAATCAAACTATATCAGTCTGCTTATTTTAATTCCAATTCATGTTTTTATTCACCATAATCGTTAAAATGCGCGATTCTCCTGTTAATCATCGGTATTTATATGTCCGAGCAAATTTTCCTTCAAGGACCTGCGGGTCAGATTGAAGTTTTTGTGGATTATCCTCAGGGTGAAGTGAAAGGATTCGCGGTAGTTTGTCACCCCCATCCCTTGCAAGGTGGTACGCCCCAACACAAGGTTCCCGTTCTATTGGCACAAATGTATATGGAACGTGGCTGTGTTGTGTATCGTCCGAGTTTTCGCGGTTCTGGTCAAAGTGAAGGTATACACGACGAGGGCTTCGGTGAGACGGATGATGTATTAGAAATCATTCGGTTTGCTCGCAGTCAGCATATTGGGCTGTCTTTTTATGCGGGCGGTTTTAGTTTTGGTGCGCATGTCATGGCAAAGAGCTATGCAGCCTTACCTGTAGAACTGCAACCCAAACAAACTATTTTATGTGGCCTGCCAACTGCAACCGTTGCCGGTATTCGCCATTATGTTACGCCAGCAATTAAAGGTGATATTCTGTTCATTCATGGTGAGGGTGATGAAGTAACCCTGCTGTCGGATATGATTGAATGGGCAAAACCACAGCGTCATTTAGTGACCGTATTGCCTGGTGCCAATCATTTCTTTACCGGCTATTTAAAGCAATTGCGGATTGCAATGACTCGCTACTTAGCGCTTGGCTAGATAATACAACCCATCAGATGATGGGTTTTTTATTAAAAGACAAAATCGTCTGCAAAAATTTCATACATCACAGCCCGATATTTAGGCTTATCGATGTAACGGATAATTTTTCCGCCCAAGCGGTCTGCAATTTTACGGCTAGCCCAGTTTTCTTCTGCTACCGGATAGCTTAAGACTTGAAGCCCTAATGTATTGAAAGCATAGGCCACAATACAATGCACTGCTTCATGTCCATAATGATGACCATGCGCATTTTCACGGATCCAAATACCGACTTCAGGTATTTCATCATGAAGTCGATGTAAACCACATAGTCCAATAAATTCTTGTGTTTCAATATGACGGATCACAAATACATATTCTTTATAATCGGTCATATTTTCCAGCCAATTTTGCCAGACTGTTGCAAATTCCTGTTCAGATTCTGGTGGGTCCCACGCCATAAAACGTGTCAGACTCGGCGTAATTGAAGCATAAGTTTCTTTGGCATCGGCTGATTTAAAACAATTCAGGATCAGGCGTTTACTTTGCAATGTAGGCAAAGCTGATTGAGTCTGTTGAATTAGCTCTTCCATTCAAACTCGCTAAAGCTTTCCTGCTCTTTTAGAGAGGTTTCCACTGCCTGTGCAAGCTGATTAAGCAAACTTCTTTCGGTGATACGATCCAGCCAGTCCTGTTCTTCTTCAGGATATGAGGCAATTTCACAGACCAGATGCCCTTGTTCATCTCTGGTTTCACAACTCACAGATAAGGGCAAAGCATGTTCATCCACGCTCACGGCAACCTGAGCACCACTTTGACTTAAGGTCTGAAAGCCATGTTTACCTAATGTTTCGGCAAGAAAATGCGCTACATATTCCTGGGTTTCCTGACCATCCTGGGGTTGCTGGCTTCGTGTATTGGCCATGAATTTTAATTTTCGCATCGCTACATCCTAATGGCTTTTTTCTTGTATGGGTTTAGCATAAGCAATATAAACAAAACAGCCAAGCAAAAGCTTGGCTGTTTCACATAATTTTAAAAATTATTCTGAAACTTGAATAGGCAAACCTGCAATTGAGGTCAGTTCTGTAAAGGTCGGGAAACTGGTGGCTACCGTTTCCGTACCGACAATCTTGATCTGCTCCGAATTACGTAAACCGGCAATCGAAAAACTCATTGCAATGCGATGATCATGATGCGATTCAATTTCACCACCGGTAAAGATTGGCGACCAGTCACCTGATTTGCCCTTCCCTTCGATAATAATGCCATCTTCAGTTGGGGTACAGTCAATGCCCATGGTTTGCAGGCCATCTGCCATCACCTGAATACGGTCCGATTCTTTTACGCGAAGCTCGGCAGCACCGGTCAAAATCGTCTGACCTTCGGCACAGGCAGCAGCAATAAACAGCGCCGGGAATTCATCAATCGCCAATGGCACCTGATCTTCAGGCATATGAATGCCTTTAAGCGTACGCGTACCACGAATACGGATATCTGCAATCGGTTCACCGCCAGCAATGCGTTCATTTTCAACGGTAATGTCCGCACCCATCTGTTTCAGGATTTCGATCACGCCAGTACGGGTCGGGTTGATACCAACAGCCTCTAAGGTCACATCCGAATTTTCAGTAATCGCAGCGCCGACCATAAAGAAGGCCGCAGAAGAAATATCAGATGGCACCTGGATATTGGTTCCGACCAGCTTTCCACCACCTTGTAATGAAATACGATTGCCTTCGGTTTTCACCTCATAACCAAATGCACGCAACATACGCTCAGTATGGTCACGGGTTGGTTCAGGTTCAGTCACTGCAGTTTCGCCATTTGCCCATAGGCCCGCCAGCAAAATACCTGATTTTACCTGCGCTGATGCCATTGGCAAATCGTACTGAATGCCTTGTAGTTGCTGGTTGCCTGTAATCGAGACAGGCGGAGTTCCACGTTCACCCGTGGTCTGAATCAGTGCACCCATTTCACGTAAAGGCTTGGCAATACGTTCCATTGGGCGTTTAGATAGGGATGCATCACCGGTCATCACTGAATCAAATTTCTGCGCTGCCAGCATACCGGACAGCAAACGCATTGAAGTACCTGAGTTGCCCATATAAATGGCAGACTGTGGCGCTTTAAGACCATGCATACCGACGCCATGAATGGTGACTTCACCATTTTTAGGGCCTTCGATGCTGACGCCCATATCACGAAAAGCCTGCAAAGTTGCCAGTGCATCTTCACCTTCAAGGAAACCAGTCACATGTGTTGTACCTTCAGCGATGGCACCAAACATGATCGAGCGATGTGACACAGATTTGTCACCTGGCACGGTAAATTTACCTTGAAATGTCTTGGCACCCGGCTGAATGGTAAATTGTTGTGTCACTTTATTTTTCTCCATGAAAGGTTTCTTGGCGAGCATATGGTTGAAATGCTGGCGAGCTGCCTGCGCATGACCCAATAAGCCCATCAATGCTTGGGAATCTTCATCTTCGATCAATTTGCGAATAATCGCGAGCTGCTGTTCAAAGCCATCTACGGCATTCAGAACTGCTTTTTTGTTGGCAAAAAAGATGTCATGCCACATTTGTGGATCACTGGCGGCAATCCGCGAGAAATCGCGGAAGCCACCGGCAGCATAACGAAATATGTCTAAGTTGTCTTCACGTTTGGCCAGCTGTTCAACCAAGTTGAATGCCATGAGATGCGGAAGATGACTGGTATGTGCCAGCACTTCATCGTGCTTGTCCACATCCATGCAAATCACTTCGGCTTTGGCCGCTTGCCACAGTTGAATCAGCTTCTCCACGGCCCAATCGCTACTGCTTGGCAGTGGCGTCAAAATTACCTTGTGATTGGCAAATAGATCGACTTTTCCTGCATGTACACCGGTATGCTCTGCACCTGCAATCGGATGACCCGGCACAAAACCTGCTGGAAGCTGGTCACCAAAGACCGCTTTAGCCGCATCGACCACATTACCTTTGGTACTTCCCACATCAGTAATAATGACATTTTCCGTCAAATACGGCTGAATCAGCTCAAGTACTTTTTGTGTGGCACGTACCGGCAAAGCCAGAACAATCAGATCTGCACCTTTGACTGCATCTACAGGATCGGCATAGCCTGCAGAAATCAGACCAAGTGCCTTGGCATCTTCCAAAGTCTTGGACGAACGTGTCGATGCCACAATGTCATTGGCCAAGTGCTCGGCTTGAATGACACGCGCCAGACTTGAACCAATCAGTCCAAGCCCGATAAATGCAACTTTTTCAAACAATGGCTGCGACATGAATTAAGCTTTTGCCTCTAAACCCAATACTGTAGCAAGCGCGCTTAAGAATTTCGCGTTTTCTGCTTCAGTACCAATCGATACACGAATGTGGCTGGAAATACCGACCGGACGTACAATCACCCCTTGTTTCAGCAAACCGTTGAAGGTTGCTGCTGGGTCTGCCTGTACATCAACCAGAATAAAGTTAGCACGAGAAGGCACATAGTTCAGACCCAAAGCCTTAAAACCTGCTTCAAGTTGAGCCATACCGGCTTTATTTACTTCGCGAGAACGCGCGATAAAGTCTTCATCTTTCAGTGCAGCCACCGCAGCGACCATGGCCAAATGATTGACGTTAAATGGCTGACGAATACGGTTTAAATAATCGGTCACTTCAACCGATGCCAAGGCAAAACCGACACGCAGTGCAGCCAGACCATAGCACTTCGATAAAGTACGGCTGACAATCAGATTTGGATATTGTTGCAGGAATTTCAGGCTATTGAAATTTTCCGGGAAATATTCCACATACGCTTCGTCTAGCACCACAATTACATTTGCAGGGACTTTTTGCATGAAAGCTTCAAATTCAGCTTCTTCGAACCAGGTTCCGGTCGGATTGTTTGGATTGGCAATGAAGACGAGTTTGGTATTGTCCTGAATTGCTGCTGCCATCGCTTCAAGGTCATGTGAAAAACCTTGGGCAGGTACTTCAATCGCTTGTGCATTAATGGCTTGAGTGACCAGTGCATAAACCGCAAATGCGTGCTGGCTATATACCACAGAATCGCTTGAAGAAACGAAGGCACGAGCAAACATTTCTAGCAAGTCGTTTGAACCATTGCCCAGCGTAATCTGATCATGATTAAAACCAAACTGAGTTTTAATCTGATCTTTCAGGATAAAGCCACCTCCATCTGGATAACGGCCAATTTCAGCAATTTCCGCAGCGACTGCTTCTTTGACTTTATCTGAACAACCCAGTGGATTTTCATTGGATGCCAGCTTGACGATATCGGTAAGACCCAACTCACGCTCAAGTTCACTGATCGGTTTACCTGGCTGATATGGCTTTAATTTTGAGATGCCTGAATTGGCTGGAACAAACGACATTTTAGACTTCCAATTTTAGGTATAAAACAGTGGTCAGCACCCTCGCCCTGACCACGGATAGCTGACTTAAAGTACAGCTGCAGGATATGAACCGAGCACGCGAACTTCTTTCACCAAAGGACGAATTTCTGCAATTGCAGCTTTGACATGTTCCTGCTCAATATGACCTTCAAGATCAATGAAGAACACATAAGCCCATTTTTCCGGAAGTGCTGGACGCGTTTCAATACTGGTCAAGCTGATATTGTGCTTGGCAAATGGCGCCAGAATTTCCAGCAATGCACCAGCACGGTCATGTGCAGAAATCAGTAATGAGGTTTTATCATTGCCACTTTGAGGCACTTTTTCACGGCCAATTACCAAGAAACGTGTGGTATTTTCCGGATTGTCCTCAATATTGCCATGCATAATTTCAAGATTATAAATACTCGATGCAATTTCAGAAGCAATCGCAGCAGAATGCCATTCATTTTGAATACGGCGCGCAGCCTCAGCATTAGAACTTAAAGCCACACGTTCTACACCCGGATAATGCGCGTCTAGCCATTTACGACATTGCGCCAAAGTCTGCTGATGTGCATAAATCTGTTTAATACTGTCTTTACGGGTATTTTCAGAAATCAGAAATTGATGATGAATCGGCAATTCAACTTCGCCAATCACATTCAGGTTCGAAGTTTTAAAACAGTCTAGGGTATGATTGACTACACCTTCAGAGGAATTTTCCACCGGCACCAAACCATAATGGGCACTGCCCGCCTCGACTTCACGGAAGACTTCATCAATTGTCGGTAAAGGTCGAACCACCGCATCATGACCAAAGTGCTTGAGTACCGCAGAATGGGTATAGGTTCCGACTGGCCCTAGAAACGCAATACTTTGCGGCGCTTCAAGCGCAAGACAAGCGGACATAATTTCACGGAACAGACGCGCCATGGTGGTATCCGACAATGGCCCTTCATTACGCTCCATGACATTGCGCAACACCTGTGCTTCACGTTCTGGGCGGTAAAACAGTGGACTTTCTTCTGAAGCAAACTTTGCTTTTGCAACTGCTTCAGCCAAACGTGCCCGGCGGTTAATCAATTGCTGGATTTGCTGATCAACAGAATCGATATCCTCACGAATTTTTGCCAAATCAAGAGAAGTCGTGGTGTTTTGATCGTCGTTGATCATTGTTATGTCGCCCTTCATAAACCTTATCTGTTCAGTATAACAATAGTGAGCTTTAAAATGTTACGCAATATGACATTGCTAGATTAAGTCTTAAAAACAGACAGTTGGTTTTAACCACTCATCGCTTTTAGTCATATCTGGTAACATTTAGTTCAGCATTTTGGCTTGATTTACATTATCAAATTGTAAACTTAGCCTCTCCATCTTAACTGATTTTAATGAATATGAAATATCACTATTTCTTAATCTATATAGCGGTTTTAAGCATAAGAAAATTAAAATAATAGCTTTGTACATGTCTTTTTTGACCTATTAAAATCTGAGATATCTTTCACAATAAAATGCACGCTCCTCAAGCTCATTTCTCTTATTTAATATTGATTTTCCTAGATTTTTTACATGAAATTACTACTCTGTTACAAAGCAGAGACGTTTTTTCAACCTTTAACAGCTAGTCTAATTTAAATCATGAGTTGGGGGGATCAATCATGCCAAAAAGAATAGCAGTACTTATAACAAATAATTTTGAAGACCAAGAATACCTAGAGCCAGTGGCTGCCTTGCTGGCTGCCCATCATAGCGTCTGCAATATCGAACTTAACGCAGGCAAAGTGGTCTATGGGCTGCATGGCTGTTCTGCCGTGACCATCGACCGTGGCATCGAACAAATCAGTATTGATGACTTTGATGCCTTGCTGATTCCAGGGGGCGAATCTGCGGTTTCTCTCTCTACCGATGTTCGGGTGCTACAGTTCATCCATGCCTTCAATCAGGCCAAAAAAGCTATTTTCAGTTTATGTGATGCATCCTTATTACTGTGTGAAGCAGATGTGCTGAAAAATCGGATTATTACCAGTATCCGGGCGCATGCGAGTCGCGTACAGCATGCGGGTGGAACCTATTATGATGTAGAACTGGTAAATGATAATAACCAGTTGATCTCATCGCGCCTGCCCAACGATCTGCCCATTTTTATTCATGAATGTTTGAATGTCTTAAAATCATAAAATTTAAAATAGAATCACTGTCTCTTTGCTATACTTTGCCTGTAAAAAAAGAGTCCTTAACAGGACTCTTTTTTTATCAATAAATTAACGTCCTAACAGACCACGCGCTACAATTTCTTTCATGATTTCATTGGTACCACCATAAATCCGTTGAATACGGGCATCGACAAAGAAGCGTGAAATTGGATATTCAGTCATGTAGCCATAACCACCAAAGAGCTGAAGCAGATTGTCAGCAATCTTCATCTGCATATCGGTAGAAAAACTTTTCAATGCCGCTGCAGTTTCGACATCCAGTTTCCCTTGCATATAAAGCTCAAGATTCTGGTTATAAAAAGCTGCGGTCGCCAATTCATCAATTTTCGCTTGTGCCAAAACAAAACGAGTATTCTGGAATTGACCGATGGCCTGACCAAAAGCCTGACGCTCTTTCACATATTGCGTGGTCACATCAATAGAACCACGAATTGCACCCAAGGCTGTTGCTGCGATGGCGGTACGCTCACGCGGTAATTCCTGCATCAAATAAGTAAAACCCTGCCCCGGTTGACCGAGTAACTGGTCTTTCGGCACCTTGACATTGTCAAAGAACAGTTCCGAAGTATCTTGCGCATGCAGGCCAATTTTGTCCAGATTAGTGCCTTTTTTAAAGCCTTCCAGATGCGTGTCGGCCAGTAACAAAGAAACGCCTTTGGCACGCGCTTGCGGATCGGTTTTGACTGCCAGTACCACCAGGTCGGCATGCTGACCATTGGAAATAAAGGTTTTTGAGCCATTTAATACATAGTAATCATCCTGCAAGATGGCACTGGTACGCATGGCTTGCAAGTCTGAGCCGGCACCTGGCTCGGTCATACCAATCGCACCGACCACTTCACCGCTCACCATTTTCGGCAACCAGTGTTTCTTCTGCTCTTCAGTTCCAATGTGCAAGATATAGGGTGCAGCAATATCCGAATGACAGGACAATCCTGTAGAAATGGCACTGTATCCGGCACGTGCAGACTCTTCAATCAGCATCAATGAATAATCGGTTGGCACCCCATAGCCGCCATATTCCTCCGGAACATCGACACACAAGAAACCATTTTCACCAAGTGCATTCCAGACTGAACGTGGCATCAGGCCTTCGCGTTCCCATTGTTGATAATACGGTGCGACATGTTCATTCATAAAGCGTTTAAAATTGTCGCGGAATAATTCTAGATCGGCATCGTAGGCAAGCATTCTGTTGTCCTTATACTGTTTATCGTTTTATTTCCTGTTCACAGACTATCCACTTTCAGCTTGCCTGTCATGTACTGCTCTTGATCTTTTTACTAACTTCACAGTCAGATAAAAACAAAAAAAGGAAGCCGAAGCTTCCTTTTTCCTAGCCAAAACTGGAATTAATGCGCGTTATTGCCTTCTTGCGCCATTTTTTCATCAATTTCTGCCGGATTTGCCAATGCATAGTTCAGCTTGTCCATATCCAGCTGACCTACCCATTTTGCAACGACTAAAGTCGCCAGAGAGTTACCTACCAGGTTCGTTAAAGCACGAGCTTCAGACATGAAACGGTCAATACCAAGAATCAATGCCAGACCTGCCACAGGAATATTCCCTACAGCAGCCAAGGTTGCCGCCATCACAATAAAGCCTGAACCTGTTACGCCTGCCGCACCTTTAGAAGAGATTAACAATACCAGCAGCAGTGTAATTTGATGTGACAAATCAAGTTGCGTATTGGTTGCTTGCGCAATGAAGATCGCAGCCATGGTCAAGTAAATTGACGTACCGTCCAGGTTAAATGAATAACCCGTTGGAATAACCAGACCGACAACCGACTTCTCGGCACCTGCAAGTTCCAGTTTCTTCAGCATACGAGGTAGTACCGATTCTGAAGAAGATGTACCCAATACAATCAGCAGTTCTTCGCGAATCAGGCGAATCATCTTCATGATACTGAAACCCGCAAAACGCGCAATTGAACCCAGTACGATGAAAATAAACAGTACGCAGGTGATATAGAAACAAATGATCAACTGTGCCAGCTGAGCAAGCGAACCAATACCATATTTACCAATGGTAAAGGCCATTGCACCAAATGCACCGATTGGCGCAAGTTTCATTATCATGTTCACAATATTGAAGAATACATGTGAAATCTGGTCGATGAGTTTCAGGACTGGCTTGCCTTGATCACCCAGCTTATGCAGCGCGAAACCAAAAATGATCGCGAACAACAGAACCTGTAGAATTTCGCCTTCCGCAAATGCGCCTACCACCGTATTTGGAATGATATTCATCAGGAAGTCGATCGTCGACTGTGACTCACCTGTAGCGACATATTTGCTGATGCCCGTGGTATCCAGTGATGCAGGATCAACGTTCATGCCTACACCTGGCTTGACGATGTTAATCACCACCAGACCGATGACTAACGCAATCGTGGAGACGATTTCGAAGTAAAGTAAAGCAACACCACCAGTTTTACCCACTGATTTCATGCTTTCCATACCCGCAATACCGCTGACCACGGTACAGAAAATCACCGGTGCGATGATCATTTTGATCAGGCGGATAAATGCATCACCCAGCGGTTTAAGCTGTTCACCCAAGCCAGGAACATACTGTTCTACACCATTGATAATTTGCGTACCACTCGGCGAGAAATGCCCGACCAGAATACCTGCAATAATAGCCACAATCACCTGAAAATACAGTGACTTATAAATCGGTTTTTTCGCCATAATAAATCTACTTGAACGATATCTGAAAATAAAAAGACCATTTTGAGAAATGCACTGATCTGTTCATCTGCTCTGAAGATGAACTGGATCAAATCTCAATAGGCTCAAGAGAATGTTCAAAATGAAAATCAGCCACGCATTCAATCTGACGCGCAGCATCAGACCAAAGTATTAAATGGGAGAAAGAGATTAAGAAAACTTAAACAAACTCTAAAAATTGTCTGAATTTTACTGAAAAATCCCATTAAATGTGCATAAAGTCTTATGCAATTGCCTGCTTTTTGCTCGCATTGAATTAGACATTAGTCGATAATCAGATTTAAATGCCTGTTTTCCGTATACTGAAAGCTTTGTTAATTTTAGACCCTCCTCATTGACCCCAATATTTGCTGCAAGCTGTATAAGTTATGAATACCAAAAGAAATATTTATAAAGATTTCGAACATCCCTTTGCCCAATATGTACGCATCGTGGGGAAAGGAAAAAATGGCGCCCGCTCCCTCAGCTATGATGAAGCCTATCAAGCCTTTAGCATGATTCTGAAAGATGAAGTGCTCGATGTGCAGCTAGGGGCGTTCTTGATGTTATTGCGGGTCAAAGAAGAGTCTGTAGATGAGTTAGCCGGTTTTGTTCAGGCCACACGCGACCAGCTTGACTTTAAGCAGCTGGATGTCGATCTGGACTGGTCCTCTTATGCAGGCAAGCGCAAGCATTATCCATGGTTTATTCTGGCAGCACTGACGTTGGCCAAGCATGGTTATACTATTGTGATGCATGGTGCCGCTGGTCATACCATGAACCGGGTTTATACCGAACAAGTGTTAACTTGCTTAGGCTATCCAATCTGTCAAAATGATGATGAAGTGGAGCAGCAATTACAGCAACGACATTTTGCCTATATCCCGCTAGAGGTGATTTCTCCGATTCTGGCAGATCTGATTGGCCTACGAAATGTAATGGGACTGCGCTCCCCGATTCATACGCTGGCTCGTTTAATTAACCCGTTTAATGCCAAAGCAACGCTGCAAGCAATTTTCCATCCGGCGTATCGGGGTTCGCACCAACAGGCGGCTTTCCGCTTAGGTTATAAAAATAGTGCGGTGATTAAAGGTGAAGGGGGCGAATTTGAGCGTAATCCGGATGCCAAAACTTTGATCTGCGGTATTAAAGATGGCGAACTGTACGAATATGAACTACCGAAACTGACTGACAATCGTAGTCCGGTTGAGGAAGAACTGGATCTGGCCTTATTTAAAGCAGTATGGGATGGTCAGCAAAGCCATGAATATGGCGAGATTGCGGTTACGGAAACCATGGGCATTGCGTTGTATAGCATGGGTGCATGTAAAAGCTATGAAGTTGCGATGCAAAAAGCCAAAGAATTATGGGTGAATCGTCACACCGTTTAAACTTTGAAATGTGTAGAAAAAAAGCATTGTTCCTTCATTGAACAATGCTTTTTTAAATATCTTTCGACTGACTCGACCTCAGTGCTTAGACAAAACGAATTGGCTTGAATTCCGGTTCATTCTTGTGATGATCATCATCACATTCCTCGCCTTCTTCTTTAGTACCGCGATCGATAAAACCGCTGCGCTCATTTTCAGGCAAGTTTTTCATTTCCCAGGCATAGACTGCCTGCATACAAGTCTGGCGTTGTTCCTGAGTTAGGGCTACACCATTTGGCCACTTTCCAATTTCAATTGCTGTTCTTAGGCGTTCAACAATCTCAGGATTGAGTACGGCAAGCATTTGTTCAATATTCATGATTTAATCCTGCTTAAAATAATCAAAGTCCTGATTCCACCCCAGTTTGGTTCGACAGGCATTATAAAAGTCATAGCCCGGTGGATGCAGAAGATTCAGTTTAAAGGGATGCTTGCGAATATGGACGCTATCGCCAACATTCAAAGACACACTGTGTTGTCCATCCGCACTGACCATCGGCAGTACGCGATTTTCACGAATCAGTAATTTAATTTCGCTGTGTCCACCGACCACAATCGGGCGTGAAGACAAGGTATGCGGATGCATCGGCACCAGCGCAATCGCATCCATACTCGGATGGACAATTGGCCCGCCCCCAGAAAGTGCATAAGCCGTAGAGCCGGTCGGCGTCGATACAATCAGGCCATCACTGTGCTGACGATAGACATACTGTCCGTCAATATTCAGTTCAAAATCGATCATATGCACCGATTTTCCTGAATGCAGTACCACATCGTTCAGTGCAATCGCATCGTAAATCACTTCGCCTTTGGAGCGAATTTCGACTTCGAGTAAAAAACGTCGCTCAGTCTGAAAATCACCTTTTAACACCTGATCCAACTTAAAGATGACTTCGGTTGGCTTAATGTCGGTTAAGAATCCCAGACGCCCCCGGTTAACGCCGATCACAGGAGTATTGTACTTGACCAGTGCGCGTGCTGCATGCAAAAGCGAACCATCCCCTCCTACCACAATGACCAGATCAACGACTTCACCAAGTAAAGCACGACTGACAGTTTGGGTATTGTTATATGGAACGAGTTCAGCTGTCGCTGCATCAAAAACAGGATGTAAGCCTAAATTCAGAAGATGATCATGAATAAGACATAAGGTTTCAACCACCGATGATTTATCAGGACGTCCTATTAACCCGATATTTCGAAAGGTTTTATGGGAAATTTGCACCAGTGTCGTCGCTCCGCTACGGATCTTGCATATCATAGCATTAAGCTATACCTGGATGATAATTTATAACAGGATGCTAGCTCGTCGCAAATTATTTGAAATATATTTGAATTAAGGAGAAATTGTGGGCTTTGATTTTAATTTTAAGCGCATTTATTGATTAAATATTGCAAAATGATTAAAAGCTTCGCATGATTAGCACAATTTCACAGGATCTTATAAGTATTTATGAAATCTGAACGTGGCATGGGGTTTTTTGCCTTAATTTTCTCGATTTTAGTCATTTCCATCTTTGTCGTATTTAGTATTTACCTGATTAAATTAGATAATATTGTACGCGAAAAATTTGAAGGTCAACGCTGGGATATTCCGGCGAAAGTTTTCGCACGTCCAATGGAAGTGTACGTCAATGCCCCAGTCAGTCAGCAGGATTTCCAACAAGAATTAAAATTACTCGGTTATAAAAACTCGGATAGTTATGCCAAGTCGGGCAATTTTGTCACTACGGGAAATACTTTATATGTACATACCCGTGGCTTTGATTTTGGTGATCGGGTTGAACCGGAACAAGTTCTGAAAGTGAGTTTTAATGCTAACCAAGTGACTGAGGTCAGCGCCACCAAGCCATCTTCTAGCGGTATTGCCCGACTGGAACCCTTATTGATTGGTGGAATTTATCCACAGCATAACGAAGACCGGGTACTGATCAAACTGAATAAAGTGCCTAAACCATTGATCGAAGCGCTCATCGCAACTGAAGACCGTAAATTCTATGAACACCATGGCGTATCTCCACGCGGTATTGCACGTGCTGTTGTCAGTAATATTACCGGTGGCAAACGTCAGGGTGGCTCGACTTTAACCCAGCAACTGGTGAAAAATTTCTATTTAACGCCTGAGCGTACCTTAAAGCGTAAAGTCAATGAAGCCTTTATGGCCATGCTGGTTGAATTACATTATGACAAGAATGAAATTCTGGAAGCTTATCTAAATGAAGTGAATCTCGGCCAAAATGGTAACTATTCAATTAATGGTTATGGCTTGGCTTCTCAGTTTTATTTTGGTCTGCCACTGCGTGAACTGAATATTTCCCAGCAGGCTTTTTTAGTCGGTCTGGTACAAGGCCCGAGTCTATATAACCCATGGCGTAATCCTGAAAGTGCGAAAAAACGCCGTGATATCGTCCTGAATAATATGCTGGTGATGGGCTATCTAAGCCAAGAACAATATGAAAAAGAAACCGCACGTCCATTGAACGTGATTTCAAAACCAACCTTGGGCCCTGCACGTTTCCCGGACTTCCTGGATATTGTGCGTCGTCAATTACGCACTGACTATCAGGAAACTGACCTGACCAATCAGGGTCTGCGTATTTTCACCACGCTGGATCCTTTGGCTCAAACCCGAATTCAGGACAGTTTTAAGCAGACAGTCGCACGTTTAACCAAATCTAATCCGGGCCGTTTAAAAGACTTGCAGGGTGCAGTTTTGGTATCGCATCCGGAAAATGGTGAACTGGTTGCAGCAGTCGGCTCGACTCAAGACTTTACCGGTTTTAACCGTACAGTAGATGCCAAACGTCAGGTGGGTTCATTATTAAAGCCTGTGATTTACCTGAGTGCACTGGAATCAAATCGTTACCATTGGGCCAGTCCGATTGAAGACAGTGAAATTAGTGTACAAAGTGATGGTAAGACCTGGACGCCGAAAAACTACAGTGGCCGTGGACATGGTGTCGTACCGATGTCACAAGCGCTGTCACAATCCTATAACCTGTCTACTGTACGTTTAGGACAAGAATTTGGTCTGTCTACCTTTATTAATCATCTGAAAAAATTTGGCGTCACTTCCGATATTCCATCCTATCCGTCTATTTATTTAGGTGCGGTGGATATGTCGCCAATGGAGGTGATGAATATTTATGGTAACTTCGCCACAGGTGGCTTTAAATATCCAACCAAGTCAATTCGTTCTGTGGTCGATGCCAATGGACGGATACTCGACCGTTATAGCTTAAGCGTACAACCGACCATTGACCCGGCTTCAGCCTATGCCCTGAATTATGGCCTGCAACAGGTCATGTCGAGTGGTACAGGCCGCGCAGCTTATAACAGTCTGCCGAGTAATCTGAATCTTGCAGGTAAATCAGGCACCACCAATGATAGCCGTGATTCATGGTTTGCCGGTTATTCAGGTAACTATATGACGGTGGTCTGGCTCGGTCTGGATGACAATAAAGTCACTGGCCTAACCGGTTCCTCGGGTGCTCTTCCGGTCTGGATCAATGTCATGAAACAGCTCCGCCAGAAACCTGTCAATCTGCCACAACCCAATGAAATTCAATGGCATTGGCTGGATCGTTATACCGGTCATTTATCTGCCCAAGGTTGTGAAGGTGCCATGTATATTCCGATTTCACGTCATGCCTTGCCAAATCAGGCCACCGCCTGCGGTATCTCCCAATATGTGACTGAACCTTACGATATCGATTCAGAACCTCAGTCATCTGATGCCGAACAGGACGATATCAGTCGTTATATACAAGAAAGTGAAACAGAAATAGAACGAGATCTCGCGAATGAAACCCGTATTATCTCGAGTGGAAGTTATAGCCATTAATTGAGTCTATGTTTATGTTACAAAAAATCATCCCTGGCCTGCTCATCCTCAGTTTGGTGGGCTGCCAAAGCTTTCCTGAGCCAGAGCCAGCTGCTCCAGCCAAACCTGCAACAGAAAAGCCTAAACCACAGACCCCAGACGGCGTCGTGATTACGCCTTATGACCGTCCTGAAATCAAACGCCAGAAAATTGTAATTCCTGAGCAAAAGCCTAAAAACCAGAAATTTGATGATGGCCGTAATCTGCCTGCTTTCAAGCGTCTTATGCAGCAAACCCAGCAGGCCTATGCCAAACAGCAATTTTCTCAAGCTGAAACCGCAGCTGTACAAGCCCAACGCCTAGCACCTCAAGCGCCTGAAACTTACCTGTATTTAGGTATGATCGCTAATCGTAAAAATCAAGCTACACGTGCAGATGCATTTGCCTTGCGTGGCTTGAGTTATGCACAATCGAATGCGATGAAGAAACAGCTTTGGCAGGTCCGTTTAAAAGCAGCACAACAGCAAAAAAATACCAAAGCAATTCAAAACGCCCAGCAGGCTTTAAAAGGACTTTAGTCTCTGTCTAAATGCTTACTAATGGAAAGCAGCTTACCTAGATATTGCGTATACCGGCAATACCGTAAGCATGCTGGCTCTGTGCATAGCTCAGATCTTCTGTTTTCAGCCCGCCCAAAGCGAAAACCGGAATCTGTACCTGTGCTGCCATCTGTTTAAATTGTTCCCAGCCTAGTGGCGAAGTATCCGGGTGCGTTTGTGTTGCAAGTACAGGACTGAGCAAAGCCGCTTCACAGCCCACCTGCTCAGCCTGCTGTAATGCCGCCAGATCATGACAGGCTGCAATATAACGATAACCTCGCATCAACTGGCCGGGTTGCACAGCCATTAATTGCGATTGTTTCAAGTGAATGCTTCGAATCGTTTGCTGCTGTAATTCATTGAGCTGTGACCAGAGTTCCTGATTAATCATGAGCTTGGAAAGCTGTTCAATCGGAAGCTGTTGTAATTGTATGACCCGTTCAGGTGTGATTTCAACGCGCCAATATAGCATCTGATCTGGATCAAGTTGATGTAAAATCGCCAGATCATCTGCGATCTTGATACGTTGTGGCCATTGCAGCTTTTGCAGCATGGACTGGTTGGCTTTGGGAAAATTCAGACTGCTCAGCTGTTCACGCGCATACCAGCTCCAGGGTGGTTGAATTCCTGACAATTGTGACTCAGACACTGACGCATGAAATATATGTAGGTTGACAATGACATCTTCATATTCATGACAGATAAAATCGAATGCATGCCACTGATCCAGATCAATCCCGACCTCTTCCAGCACTTCACGTCGACAGGCTTCAACCGGTTGCTCACCCGATTCTACTTTTCCACCTGGAAATTCATATTTGTTGCCTTGATGCTGACTGGCTTCTCGCCACCCCACAAGCACTTGATTTTTATAAAATAAGATTGAAATCGCAACATGAATATTGGGTTTAGACATCATTTTACTGCACTCGAAGTTTTACAGATTGTAAGCAAATTGCTCTATTTTATAAATTACAGAATTATTCATTGACAGACCTATTCGATAATGATTATCATTTAAATCAATCCAAAACAGATACCACGGAGTCGATGGAATGAACGCACCTTTTAGCTTGTTTAGCCGTAATAACGATAGCCATCATGCACTACCCATGCTGCACTCAAATAATCTTTTCGCACTTGGGCGTGAAATTAGAATCATGCATGCTGGTGAAGAATACCGTTTACGCCTGACCCGTAATAATCGCCTGATCCTCACAAAATAACGATAACACTCTAATCATAATAAACGTGGGAACCAGCAGTATGAATCAGCGCATACTGCTTTTTTAGCGAACTGAATTACGATTTGGCAAAACTGAGTACAACTTTCAGTCCGCCCAAATCAGAGGCCGCAATCTCAATTTCTGCTGCGTGTAATTGCATGATCTTACGACAAATCGACAGCCCCAAACCCGATCCTGAGGTACGTGTGCCTAAAGCACGATAAAACCGTTCTCCCAGATGTACCAATACTTCCCTTGCTATGCCTGTTCCCGAATTTTCAATCACTAAGCGCAAACGCCCTGCGGCATCAACATCTGTTTTTATCTCAATCCTACCTTGTTCTGGGCTATAGCGAATTGCATTATCCACCAAGTTACGAATGCAGCTAAAAATTAATTCTGCATTTGCCATGATCTGGCCATCGTCTATGCTCAGCTGCCATTTGATCTGTTTCTCTGCGGCAAAAGGCTGCAAGGCCTGTAATACCTCCTGAACAATCATTTTCAGATTTACGGCCTGTTGCGGCAACTGCTCTGCTTTTTCAGGATCCAGACGTGCCAATAAGAGTAAATTCTCCAGCACTTGCGTACCACGATTGACATCATTTTGAATCAGTTGCAGGGCTTGCGGCAACTGGGCATCATGCTGATATTGACGTTTCAATACCTGCAAACGCATCTGAATGGCAGAAAGCGGCGAGCGTAATTCATGCGATGCATCGGCAGTAAAGCGCTGTTCGGCCAGCAGTGATTTTTCCAGCCGATTCAGCATGGCATTTAACTGCTGCACAATTGGTTGCAATTCCGTGATTTCAGGATCTGGACTGTTGACCGGACTTAAATCTTCGGCCGACTTGGAACCTATGGCGCGGGAAATATTATTTAGAGGTTGTAATTGACGTTTCACGACCACATGTAAAATCAGCCATTGCAATAACCAGAGTATCAGTAAAATTCCGGCAAAACTGAAGGTGGTTTGCCATAACTCGTTAAAACGTACCGATAAAGGCTGCAGTACTTTGGCCTGCAAGCCATCCTCTTTAGCAGTTAAAATCCGGATAAAACGGCCATTTTCATAAGCAAACTGAAAGCCACTGTGTTCATTAACCCGCACACTGTTAATCAAATCATCATCGATGGACGTGGTCAAAATATCCTGATTGAGCAATAGCGCATATTGAATATCGAATTGCTCGCTGATTTCATCGACCTGATCACCTTTGGCCTGTCTGATATCACCAAGTAAGAGCTCGGAAATCTGTTCCATCAAATCATCATGCAGCTGAATGGCTTGATAACTTGAAACCCCGAGTAACAGCAACCACGCCAACAATCCTGCCAGCATGGAGCTCAGCATGGCATTCTTGATCAGGCGAGTTTGCAGGGAGACTGGTGCAGACATATTTATGCCTCGGGTTTATGCATGCGATAACCCAAACCACGGATGGTTTTAATCATCTGGCTGCCAATTTTTTTACGTAACTGGTAAATAAACACTTCAATGGCATTACTTTCAATTTCATCCCCCCAGGCATATAGCGATTCCTCCAGTTGCTCGCGGGTAATGACATGTTCCGGCTGCTGCATCAGTTTATATAAAATCTGAAATTCTTTCGCAGTCAGATCAATCGGCTGTCCAGTCTTGTTCAGGGCCTTGGCCTGGGTATCCAGACTTAAATCCTGCCATTTCAGAATATGATTTGGCGTTTGCTGTTTCAGTCTTAACTGCGCGCGCACCCTGGCAGAAAGCTCTTCCAGACTAAAAGGTTTGACCAGATAATCATTGGCACCCAAATCCAGACCTTCAACCCGGTCATCAATACTGTCCCGGGCAGTAATAAAAATCACCGGTGTATCTTTCTGTGTGCTGCGTAAGCTTTTTAGAATGTCATCTCCAGTCGCATGTGGTAGTCCGCGATCCAGTAATACGCAGTCATATTGATGCTGTTCGATGGCCAAAATGGCATGATCGCCACGCTCGACCCAGTCAATCACATAGCCGTCCATTTCCAGCCAGGTCTGAATACTTTCTGCCTGAGACTGATCATCTTCTGCCAAAAGAATACGCATGCTGTGCTCCGCTTTGCCAATCTCTCTATCTTGCCCTGAAAAATCTCCAGACTCAAAAAAACCACATGCTTTTTTGTATGATTTGCATGTGGTTTTTTACAGTTTTTGAATCCAGAGCAAGCTTCAGATTCAATTCATCTGCTCATATTAGAATTAGAAACGAAGCTGCTCGACATCAATTTCAACTCGTTTTGCCGGTTTATAGTCAATATCCACTTCACCGATAATGGTCACTGGCGTTTTGGCTGAAATCGGTTTGCCTTGCCACAGTTCATCATCAATTTCTACGGTAATGCTGCCTGTGCTGTCACGGAACTGATATTTTTCATCACCAACCGCTTTAACCACATAGCCTTTAAGCTGAACCTTGCTATCATCTTTCATGCCCAAGGCCTGTTGCACTGTCATCGTTTTCGCAAAAGCAGCCTGATTTACCACGGGTTGATTCACGGCTTCATTACTTGCAACTGCGGCTGTCGCAATTGAACCCATCAGTGCGGCTGCTAAAACTGTATTCATCATCATTTTCATGGCGTATACCTCTTTGTGTATCTGTGCTTTGTTTCGATAATGCTATTAAAACAGCCGAAGATGAATTGAAACTTAAGATTGCTTCATCTTTAAAAATTAATTTAAAGGTACCACTCTCAATACTTCTTCCAGTGTGGTCATTCCTTCTACGACCTTACGCGCACCCGCGATACGCAGCGGTTCTACCCCTTCTTTTTTTGCCTGCTGGCGTAGCTGGTTTAAGTTAGCGTCGGCCCCAATCAGCTGCTTGGTTTCCAGACTCAGGGGCATAAATTCGTAAATACCAATCCGGCCTTTATAACCGGTATGACGGCACTCCTCACAACCTACGGCTTTAAAAACAAATTCCGGACGCGGTAAAGGATAGTCTGCCGCCAGATGCTGCCATTCCTGTTCATTCAGGAAGCTTTCCTGCTTGCAGTGTGGGCAGAGTTTACGCACCAGACGCTGCGCCAATACCCCGAGAATGGTGGCTGCGGTCAGAAAAGGTTGCACGCCCAGATCATGCAAACGGGTCAGACTCGACGGCGCATCATTGGTATGTAGGGTAGATAACACCAGATGCCCGGTGAGTGCCGCCTGGATCGCCATATTGGCCGTATCCTGATCACGAATCTCACCGACCATGATAATGTCCGGATCCTGACGCATCAGCGCGCGCACGCCATCGGCGAAGCCCAGTTCAATACCATTATTGACCTGCATCTGGTTGAAACTCGGTTCCAGCATCTCGATCGGATCTTCAATAGTACAGACGTTGACCTGTTCCGTCGCCAGCTGCTTCAAGGTCGAATACAGTGTTGTGGTTTTACCAGAACCAGTTGGCCCGGTGACCAGAATGATGCCGTGACTGTGACTGGTCAGATTATTCCAGTCATTGAGTAAATGCCCTTCAAAACCGAGTTGCTGAAAACTTCTGACCAGAACTTCCGGATCGAAAATACGCATCACCAGTTTTTCGCCAAATGCGGTCGGCAAGGTCGACAGACGCAATTCGGTTTCCTGTCCTTTCGGCGTTCGGGTTTTCAGACGGCCATCTTGTGGCTTGCGCTTTTCTGCCACATTCATCCGGCCCAGAATCTTGATCCTGGAAATCACCGCTGTCAGCGTATTGGCCGGCATGTTATAAATGGTATGCAACACCCCATCGATTCGAAAGCGAATCTTGCCCGTACCTTTGCGCGGTTCCATATGAATATCACTGGCACCCTGCTCAAAGGCAAATTGCAGCACCCAGTCCACCAGTTTGACAATATGCTGGTCATTGGCATCCGGATTTTGCGAATCACCCAGTTGCAGCAAGGCTTCGACGCCTTTGTTTTCCCGGTCATAGGCCGAGGATTTTTGTGAGCCACTGACTGCACGGCTGACCTGATAATATTCGACAATATATCGTTGTAACTGTTCTGGATTCAGCAGCACCCGTTGGATTTTTTTCGGGGAAATATTCTGTTCAAGATTAGAGACCCATTCAGTCTTATACGGCTGATCGGTCGCGATCAGAACTTTATCGGCCTGAATCTCAACGGCCAGAATATGGTTACGTAGTGCATATTCCTGTGACATGACATGGGTCAATGCCTGTACGTCCGCTTTTAAAGGATCGATGATATAGAACATTAATCCAGTTTTTTCGGCCAGCCACTGACATAAGCGGTTCAAGGTCAATGTGGTTTGCGGATGGGATTGATCAATAAGATTGAAGTTGGCCAGCCATTGTAAAGGATGCCATTTTAATTGTTCACGTTGACGATGGGTGGTCTGTACCAGCATCCGGTCACGTTCACTGATTTTACCATCTTTAAACAGTTGGTCTAAACACCAGGCAGTATCAATTTCAAAGTCAAATTTCATTGTTATCAATCCCCAAATCTGCCTTCACTATAACAAGTTTTTGTTATTTTTCGCATTAGCCAGTTAGCAATGTCAGTGACTTTTTCTGAATGGATTTAAAAATACTGGGATGCCTCGACCGTTATTCAATCTTTACTGTATTTCCAGCTTGCCGCGCTCTAGAAGAATCGCCTATATTTCAAACAGCATGTTTTGTTAGGTGGCTGAGGTGAAACTTGGATTTTAGCGCGGTACCCCTGAATAGCAGTAGCTCTTTTCAGGAGCTTCTGGCCATCCTGACGGCGGCTTTAGGCTGTGGCTTGTTAATTGGCCTGGAACGAGAGCGTCATAAACAACGTGAACATCAACCCAGTTTTGCCGGTTTACGCTCTTTTGCCATCTGTGCCTTATTGGGTGCGCTATGCTTCCTGTTCGGTATGAGTATTGGACTTGCCGGTGCGCTGATTGTGGGTGGCATGGTGATTTTTTCAATCCGAAATCAGCCTGAAGATCCTGGCATTACCACAGAACTCGCCTTTCTCATGACGTATTTTATTGGGGCAATCTGTCTTTGGAATATCCCTTTGGCCGCAGGGCTCGCGGTCATGCTGACGACTATTCTGATGGCCAAACACTCCCTGCATAATATTGCCGGACAATGGATTACCGAAGCAGAGTTTAGAGATGGGCTATTATTACTTGCCCTGATTCTGATCGGCCTGCCACTAACACCCGACACGCCTTTATGGGGAGAAGTCCTCAACCCGCATCTGATCTTGAGACTACTCACTCTGATTCTGGTGGTACAGGCACTTGCTCACGTGGCCAAACGGCTTTTATCCAGTAAAAATGCCCTCATGCTATCCTCCCTCGCTTCAGGTTTTGTCTCCAGTACCGCAACCATTGCCCATTTAGGTCTACAGGTGCGCAAAGGTGAGGTCGATGCTAAATCCAATGCAGGCGCAGCACTCATGTCCTGTATTTCGACCCTGATACTGTTATTTATTGTCGTTGGAGGGGTGTCGTGGAGCTGGCTGAAAATTCTGATTTTACCCTCCTTGGTTGCGATGGCCATTTTGGCTGCTTGTGCATTTCTGCTATTACGTAAAGCCAAGCCAGCGGAGAACTGTGAAAAAGAAGAAGATAGTCAGATGTTTAGCCTGAAGGAGGCGGTAATTATTGCCGTCACCTTGACATTGATTCAGGCTGGAATTTATGGGCTAGAGCTATTACTAGGAGATGCGGGTTTGCTGGCAGGTACCTTGTTCGCATCTTTATTTGAAATTCATGCCGCAATGGCAAGCGTGGTCATTCAAGGAGATCCATCCAATACCCGGCTGATCTATGCCCTGCTTTTGGGGCTGGGCGCACATGCTGTAGCCAAGTCAGTCAATGCTGCTGTAACAGGTGGTTTCAAATTTTCCCTGTACTTTGCGCCAGTACAGATTTTGCATATGGCGGTGTTGATTGGTATTTTGTGGTGGATGACATTTTGATTGTTAAGTATATTTAAATAGTTAATTTTTATATATTTTGCAAATTTAATTTTGATATTTATTCGCTATAATTAGTCTGCTTTATTTTAAAAAACAATTTTATTACTACGATTTTTTATAGGGATTTTTATGAAATTTAAGAATTTATCACTCGCAGTTTTTAGTGCATTCATGCTAAGTGCTTGTGGTGGGGGCTCATCTTCTGATTCAAACCCTGGTACAGGTACAGGTACAGGTACAGGTACAGGTAGCCTTAATCTTACCACCCCATCATTTCAACAATGGACTACATTTTTTGTTGATGAATATTCTGATGAAACTTTAGATTATGAAATTGAGCAAAATACTTTTGATCAAGGAAACTTATACTTTAAAGTCGAAGAAACCACAGGTTGGGATGAGAGCAATACATTCTCTTTAACCGAAAATGGATTATACGATACAGGTAATATGCATCCTAAATATGGACAGTTAAATGGAATAATAAAAACAAATGCCACTACATGGCAACTAGCACCCTACTCCTCTATTAACTCAAAAGATCTTCAAACTATAATTAAATTTAAAGAAATTGATATTAGTGGTAAAAATATTGCTCCAATACTTAGTCCCAATAATTATTTAACACTTAAATATAATTTACTTGATACCTATACAATGGGGGAGTTAGGTGAAAAATTCTACACCTTAACAAGTAATGCAAAATTCCCAGCAAACTCAAAATGTATTCAATTTCAAGATATTTCAAATTCAAAAGAATATATTGAGTTATATAAATATTCACTTGAAGAAGATATACAAGATTACTTAAAAACAGAATGGGCCGATGTATCCACTGATAGTAAAAACTATTCTAAAAAAACCTTTAAAGATGCAATTGCTTATTTAGATCTCCGAGAAGATCAGCAATGGGGTCTAGCAGAATATAAAAGTAAATATTATGAAGTGGATTACCATCCAGCAGGAAGTGAAATATGCAAGAGATCTATCCAGTACCCGAAGATTTTAAAAAAACAGCACGTACGCTTGAAGACCAGTATTTCGAACGTTATCAACATTCCATCGAGCAGCCAGAAGCATTCT
>NZ_VPEU01000041.1:0-23641 GCF_013416975.1 Acinetobacter sp. YH18001
ATCTTATTTAATTCAATATTATTAATAAAAAAATTTCAAATAATTATTGATATTAACGATAGCCACTAAAGCTATCAGTATTATTATAAAGAAAATGGATAACTGAATACTTATGAAAGATGAACTTAACCCTCCTAGCCATTCAGATTTTGAAAATTTTTTTATTAATAATATTGAATTAAATAAGATTGAAGCATATTTAAATCGATTTAATCCAATCCACATTATGAAAATGGAAAACCAAGAAATCAGACATTCTAATATTTTAGGATGGCTTTTAGACCCATTAAATACACATGGATTAGGTGATAAATTCCTTAAAGCATTCCTTACGGAAGCATTAAAGGGTGAATCTTTAAAAGGTGGATTAACTTCACTTCAGATACTTCAAGCAGATCTGCGTGATACACAAGTTAAAAGGGAATGGAATCATATTGATATTTTGCTCCTCTCACCAAAAAATAATTTTGCATTTGTGATTGAAAATAAATTTAAATCAAAGCAGTACAAAGGTCAGCTAAAACAATATATCGATAAAATTAAAAACATTTATAAGGATGATTATCCTGATCTCATAATTAAAGGTATTTTTCTAACACTACATAATGAAGAACCTGAAGATCTCTCATATGCGACAATTGGTTATGATAATATCTGTGAAATTTTACCTAGTATCTTAGATATCCAAAATACATCAACTTCGCTTCAAGTTAAAACGTTTATTGAGCATTATATTGATACATTAAAAGAGGCTACAGGTATGAGTGAACATGCGAAAGAAATGGAAAGGATTGCGAAATCATTATATCGACAGCACCAAAAATTAATTGATTTTATTTGGGAACATGGTAGCTCAAACGAATTTAATTTAGCTCTCGACGAACTGCTTGGTGAAAACTGGGAAGATAAAAACAAATTAACCATTAAAAATATTGAAATTACTGAGTTCTGGAGCAACGGAAATCTTTTTTGTTTTTTACCACTTTCATGGTTAAAGATACTAAAAAACTGCAATAGCTCTTGGGATGGATGTGAAAATTGGTGGAATACATATCCATTGATTTGTTGGATTGAACTCAGAAATGGTGAAAATACTAGTGGAACACTCCGTCTTTTCGCAGAGGTTGGACCTTTAAACAATTATGAAGACCGTTTAAGTATGATCAACTCTTTAAAAAAAATATCTGAGAACGAAAAACTTAGTCAAATATCGTTCCAAAAAACTGCAACCGATCACGGTTCAAAATACTCCAAGTTTTTCAAAGGAAATACTATTAAGATTGATGATGTCCAAGATATTGATGAAATCTCAAGAAAAGTTTCAAAACTATTTGAAAATTTTGAATTATGTTTTGATAAAATTGCAATTGCATTGAAACACTTCAAACAAGATAGATATTCTACATAGCCACACACCCCAAAATTTTATACAATAGTGCATCATTTTCCATGGTGCTGCTTTATGACCGCTTGGACTGCTCACGTCACTGTCGCAACCGTCATCGAAAAAGACGGAAAATTCCTGTTTGTCGAAGAACATACAGAAACTGTGACACACACCGTATTTAATCAGCCAGCAGGTCATGTGGAATGCGGTGAAACCATTATCGAAGCCGCAATTCGTGAAACCATGGAAGAAACCGGACATACGGTTGAAGTGACCCATCTTTTAGGGATGTATACCTATACCCCGCCGATGTTTCCGGATCGTACTTATTTTCGTTTCTGCTTTTTAGCCAAATCCATTGACTACGACCCAAATGCCGCTTTAGATACAGATATTGTCGGCGCAGTCTGGATGACATTGGACGAACTGAAAGAATCGGCTCGTGCGCGTAGTCCCCTGGTGATTAAAGCCGTGCAAGATGCCCTGTCAGGTCAAAAATACCCTTTATCGCTCATTTACGAGCACCAAAACTCTCCCTTAATTTCAAATTTGGATGCCTAATCCTATGCAACAACGTGTCATCGTCGGAATGTCGGGTGGTGTAGATTCATCTGTTTCTGCTGCGCTTTTACTTCAACAGGGTTATCAGGTTGAAGGTCTTTTCATGAAGAACTGGGAAGAAGATGACGGCACAGAATACTGTACCGCTATGGATGATCTTGCCGATGCTCAGGCCGTTTGTGACAAAATCGGGATTAAACTGCATACCGCAAACTTTGCCATGGAATATTGGGATCGTGTATTCGAACATTTTTTAGCAGAATATGCGGCTGGCCGTACCCCAAACCCAGACATTTTATGTAATAAAGAAATTAAATTCCGTGCCTTTCTAGATCATGCGGTGAACTTGGGTGCAGACTTTATTGCCACAGGTCATTACTGTCGTCGCGGTGCAACCATGACCAATTCGCGCGGTGAAGAATACGCACCACTCTTACGTGGTGTTGATCAGAATAAGGATCAAACCTATTTCCTGCATGCCGTACATGGTCGTGAAATTAACAAGACATTATTCCCTGTCGGTGAAATTGAAAAGCCGCAAGTCCGTAAAATCGCTGAAGAATTAGATCTTGCTACGGCAAAGAAAAAAGACTCGACCGGGATCTGCTTTATTGGCGAACGCCGATTTAATGACTTCTTGAAGCAATATTTACCGGCACAACCCGGAAAAATCGTGCTGGAAGACGGTAAAGAGGTTGGTGATCATCACGGCTTAATGTACTATACGCTCGGTCAACGCGGCGGCATCGGTATTGGCGGAATGAAAGGCGTCGCGGAAGGTGCCTGGTTCGTATTACATAAAGATATCGAAGGCAATCGTCTGGTGGTGGGTCAAGGCCATGAGCACCCACTGATGCAAAGCACCATGCTTTGGAGTGAAGCGATTGACTGGGTGGCCGGCGAGCAGGATATTCCTGAAACAGGTTTCCGTTGCTCGGCCAAAACCCGTTACCGTCAGACTGATCAAGCCTGTACGGTGTACCAAGATTCAGAATCACCCAATGGTGTACGTGTGGAGTTTGATGAACCACAACGTGCAGTGACCCCAGGTCAAAGTGTGGTGTTTTATTCAGGTGAAGTTTGTTTAGGCGGTGGTGTGATTCATCATACCAATGCACCTAAACCTGATTTTATAAAAGGATGAATTCGGCATGACGGAGTTACCATTTCAACCAGCCACAACGTTGAATACTCGTCAAAATCGCGCTTTGGCGTTAGCGGGTGTGTTTCAGGCCACCCAGCTGACCCATATGACCGCATTGAGTGGTCAGCAAAGTATTGGTGAAAACGGTAACTTTTATTTTGAACAGTTGATTAAAGCCAGTCTTAATATCCGTCCCGGCAATAACGAAAATGCCCAGACCCTAGACTTTTTTAATCAACTGGCCGATATTTCCTTAGGCTTAAAAACATTAGAAAGCAGCATTATTCAACCCTTCAATACTTCGCCAAAATCCAGAATTCCAAAACTTTCCAGCACCAAACTTCCAATGAGCTATGCCATGGCACTTCTTCAATTAGAAAAGAAGGTCTATAGCAATCCCAAATTTGTTGAAATTATTGAACAGTCCCAACAGAAAATTCTCAGACAGCTTTCCTTTTTCGATAACAATTACCTGCACCCCAGCATCATTGCCAATCTGGCTCAAACCTATGTCGATACTGCGGGATCAATCAATCCGCGCATCATGGTTCGTGGCAATGCCGAAGCCTTTAAAGATGCCGGACACACCAACCGCATCCGTGCTTCCCTCTTTACCGGTTTACAAATGGCGCACCTGTGGCGTCAGCTCGGTGGCAGCTCCTGGGGCATGGTATTTGGCAAACGCAAGTTGCTAAAAGATATTCAGAATCTGGCGCGTTTACAGTTTCAGGTGGTTTAACTGATACTGCACGTGTTTCGTTTTACGTTTAATTCCAAAATCTAAGGAATCGATATGAACGCTTTAACTGCACTTTCTCCACTAGATGGACGTTACGCGAGCAAATGTGATGCTCTACGTCCCTTTCTTTCTGAGTTTGGTTTAATCCATGCTCGTGTGACTGTTGAAGTGCGTTGGTTACAGGCGCTTGCGAACCATCCGGAAATTACTGAAGTTCCGGCGTTTTCAGGCGAAACTAATGCAGCGCTTGATGCGATTGTAAGCAATTTCTCTGAAGATGATGCCAATCGTATCAAAGAAATTGAACGCACCACCAACCACGACGTTAAAGCGGTTGAATATTTCCTGAAAGAAAAAATTGCCAATATCGACGAATTGAAAAATGCCGGTGAATTCATTCACTTTGCATGTACGTCTGAAGATATTAACAACCTGTCACATGCTTTAATGCTGAAAAGCGGTCGTGATGTACTGGTTGCATCTATGCAGCAAATCATTGATTCAATTGTTGCACTTTCTGAAAAGCATGCTGACCAGCCAATGTTGTCTCGTACTCATGGCCAAACTGCAAGCCCGACGACTTTGGGTAAAGAAATGGCGAACGTGGCTTACCGCCTTGCACGTCAAATCAAACAGTTCAAAAATGTTGAGCTACTGGGCAAAATCAATGGTGCAGTAGGTAACTACAATGCGCACTACTCTGCTTACCCAGACATCAACTGGCCTGCGCATTCACAAGCATTTGTAGAGTCTTTGGGTCTAGATTTTAACCCGTACACTACTCAGATCGAGCCACACGATTACATGGCAGAACTGTTTGATGCGCTGCGTCGTTTCAACACTATTCTGATCGATTTTAACCGTGACGTTTGGGGCTATATCTCTCTTGGTTTCTTCAAGCAAAAACTGAAAGAAGGTGAAGTCGGTTCTTCAACCATGCCGCATAAAGTTAACCCGATCGACTTCGAAAACTCTGAAGGTAACTTGGGTATTGCAAACGCGGTACTTGCCCACTTAGGTGAAAAACTGCCAATTTCTCGCTGGCAGCGTGACCTTACTGACTCTACTGTGCTTCGCAACATGGGTGTTGGTTTTGCGCAAAGCTTAATTGCTTTTGAAGCTTGCTCTAAAGGTGTTGGCAAACTTGAGTTGAACGCTGCGCGTATCAATGAAGACTTGGACAATGCGCAAGAAGTATTGGCTGAACCAATTCAAACTGTAATGCGTCGTTACAACGTTGAAAAACCATACGAAAAACTAAAAGCCCTGACTCGTGGTCAAGCCATGACTCGCGACATGATGGTTGATTTCGTAAACGGTAACGAGTTAGAAGCTGTTCCTGCTGCTGACCGTGCGCGTTTAGCAGAAATGACCCCTGCATCTTATACAGGTAATGCAGCTGAACAGGCCAAACAAGTGGCTGAGCTGATTGCTAAAATCTAATTTGCAATAAGACGAAAAGGCGAAGCTCAGGCTTCGCCTTTTTATTTATAATGTGTTTTATTCTAAAAAAGATATTTCATAATAACGACATGATTGAGCATCGACTTTCTGCCAAACATTACGCGAGCCTGGGTATTTTAATTCTGGCGATTTTGCTTGCCAGTATTCACCCTTTAGAAATGGAAGCTTATCTCTTGCATCAGGCAGGTACAGCTTTCATGCTTATCATGCTGCTGGTCTGTCTGTATAAAATTGGGCTGAATTTTTTAAGTTTTAATTTATATATCCTTTTCCTGATTGTTCATGTGATTGCTGCACACTATCTGTATTCCTATGTGCCTTATAATCAGTGGATTGAGCAGATTTTTGGCTTTCATCTGAATGAAGTCATGCATTGGTCACGCAATATGTTTGACCGTTTTGTTCATCTGGCCTACGGATTACTCCTTTACCCCATTTTCTATCGCCTGTTTCAGGTCTGGTTGCCGCAGCAAAAACCTGTGGTCATTTTCCTGCTGGTGATTCAGTTTGTGGTGGCCAGTAGCATGATCTATGAATGGCTGGAATGGTTGATCGCGATTGGCTTATCTCCCGAAGAAGCGGAGAACTATAATGGACAGCAAGGTGATAGCTGGGATGCGCATAAAGACATCTTGCTTGCCACATTAGGTGCGATATTTACGGGTAGTCTCATGCTCTTACAAAAAAGCCCACCGAAATGAGCTTTTAAAATCAAAATCTTATTGAATTAAGGTTTGTGATCAACTATTTCATTACATTCATATTTTTCACTTATGAAAGTGGGCAATATTGCATCCAGTCATCTTTCATTTTTTGCAATTCATTACCCGTCAACATTTCGCTGTAATAAATAAAATAGCTTGCATCAGGATATTGAATTTCATGTCTATACATCATCCCACGTAGAGAAATAGAAAATTCTTCTGGGAAATCATCCAAGTTCAATTCTTCAAACTCGTAATTAAAATAACAGTTTTGTGTTGCAAGATATGCTTCAGCTATAGCCATGTTTCTGCTCTAACAATAAAATATGCTTTATTTTATCCGATTAGCTGTAGGGATGTTTTGCATTTCAGTCGGTTCAATCCATTGAACAAACTTAGATTCTGACAAATGTGGATATTTGAACTTATCTAAATATTCAAAGCAGACCTTTTGAGCTTTCGGCATTTTCTCTAGATGCTGATCGAAGAGTAAATGGCGACTATATTGAGCACCATCAAAGCGAATAATCACACCTTCAAACTCCTTACCACCTCGAGTTTTATGCACCTGATAAGACTGCACCACACCACATGCCTTCGATGGAATAACAGGCGGATCATCTGGCTTTAACACAGCATATAGAATAAAGAGACATGTCCCTGGGATAAAACCCAGCCAAAATAAAAGTTTTTTTTGATCTTCATTTTGTAACTTGGCTTCAGCGTACAATGCACATGCTATCGGACAGATCGCGATAGTCAGAAAACCTAAAACAAGAATAAGGGTGAGCATGCCAGTAAAAGCCGCATTGAATTAGATCTTTTATAGCATACTAACAATAACCTAAGGCATAAAAAAGCTCACCGCAGTGAGCTTTAATATATATTCAATTTTAACTGAATTAGAGTTTAGGATCGCGCATCTGTACCAGATTTGCATTGGCTTTGCTTAAGCTTTCCATGACCTTATTCATTACGGTTGGAATCAATGAATCCGCAATTTGCGCTGCCTGTAAACCCAGCTTTTCACCCAAGGTTGGTTTCTTGCGGGTCTGGATCGAATAAACATCATGTTGCGTCAGCAAGTGCAGTAAATATTCATCTGAAGTTTGCAGTTTATCTACCAGATTTAAATCCAGTGCATCACGACCATACCAATGCTCACCGGTTGCCACTTTTTCCACATTCAGCTGCGGACGGTATTTTTCTACAAAATGTTTGAACAAGGCATGCGTTTGCTGTAACTCTTCTTCAAACTTGGCCTTCCCTTCTTCGGTGTTTTCACCAAACATGGTCACGGTACGTTTGTACTGACCTGCGGTATAGAGTTCAAAGTCGATTTTATTGTCTTTCAGCAGACGGTTAAAGTTAGGCACTTGAGCCACCACCCCAATCGAACCGACAATCGCAAATGGTGCAGACACAACTTCATTTGCGATACACGCCATCATATAACCGCCACTGGCCGCTACTCTATCGACACAGATGGTCAAGTGAAAACCGGCATCACGTAAACGTACCAGTTGAGCAGCGGCCAGACCGTAGCCATGCACCATACCACCCGGGCTTTCTAAACGCACCACAACACGGTCACGACCTGCCTTAGCCGTAGATAAAATCAGGGTAATTTCTTCACGTAAACTTTCGACCGCAGAAGCGGCCATATCGCCTTTAAAGTCCAAGACATAGATTTTTTGATTGGTTTTCTTGCGTGCGCGTGCTTCTTTTGACAGCTGTTGTGACAACTGCAAAAGCTCCAGTTTAGAGCCAGTCGTTTGCGCTATTTTTTTTCGTTGTTCATTGATACGCGCATTTAAATGACTGACACGGATTTCAGCGGGCAGTTTCGGACTATGAAATAACATAAAAAATCTATTCTCTATTTAATTCGGCTTATATCCTTAGATTAGGTCAATTCTGATTTTTTCAACAGCATTTATTGATCTTGTTGCCAAGCATGTCCACGACGAATCAATAATTTATATTGATTCATAATTTCATGGATCGCGAACAAACGAAAATACAAAATAAATAAAAGTGTATAGATTACAGCTATAATCGAAGCATTCATTGGCCATCAGGTTAATATAATAAAACCTCGATGACTTGTCCCCGAAGGGGTCATCAATGAATATACCGCAATAAAAAAAATGATCGTAATAAGCACAAAGAAGTATTCACCAAAACGCGTATGCATTAATGGTTTCTTGCCCTTCTCTTGTGCTTTTAGATAACGATGAAATTTAAATTGAGCATGTGCTGTAATATAAACACGCCATTGCTTTCTAAACTCAATATTATATTTTTGACGCTTTAACATATAAAAAATCACAAAGCCCAAGAAAGTATTCACGATCACAAACACGTCATAGAGCCAACGATGATAGTTGGTCATTCCCTGACTTTGTGAAGTAATGAACAAGCCTTCATAAGGGACAATCAAGGCTAATATGATACTGAACAGTACCATCACTAAATCAAAATATTGATGCATATAAGCCGTTCCAAAAAGCACATAGAACATATCTTTCATCGCGATTTGCGTCAGTTTAGCTTTTTCTTTAAATTCAGGGGTCTGTTGCATTGTCATTATAAATTTTAAAAAACTTATAGAACATAACAAAAAAAAACAGAATCCTAAGATTCTGTTTTAAAAGATTTATTTTTAAAATCGTATTAACCAAAACGCCCTGTAATATAAGCTTCAGTCAATTGATGATCTGGTTGGGTAAAGACTTTTTCGGTCGCATTCACCTCAATTAAATCACCCAGATGGAAATACGCAGTACGGTCAGATACACGCGCTGCCTGTTGCATGGAGTGGGTTACAATCGCAATGGTATATTGAGTTGAAAGCTCAGAAATCAGCTCTTCTACTTTTGCTGTTGCAATTGGATCCAGCGCAGAACATGGTTCATCCATCAGAATCACTTCAGGCGAAACTGCGATGGTACGCGCGATACATAAACGTTGCTGCTGACCACCTGACAAACCTGTTCCCGGCTGATTCAAACGGTCTTTTACTTCTTCCCACAAACCGGCTTTACGCAAACTGCCTTCGACAATTTCTTCAAGATCGTATTTATCACGTGCAAGACCATGTAATTTCGGGCCGTAAGAAACGTTGTCAAAAATAGACTTTGGAAATGGGTTGGGCTTCTGAAATACCATACCGACTTGAGCACGTAGCAAGACCACATCCAGGTTTGGATCATAAATGTCCTGATTGTCCAGCATGACTTTACCGGTCACACGACAACTGTCAATGGTGTCATTCATGCGGTTTAGGGTACGCAGAAAGGTTGACTTACCACAGCCTGATGGCCCAATAAAAGCAATCACTTCATTTTCATAAATGTTCAGGTCAATGCCTTTAATCGCTTCCGCTTCACCATAGTACACATGCACATCAGATGTACTCAGTTTCACATTTGTCGACTTTTCATCTTTTTTGCTGCTACTTTGCGTATCGAATTGGGAGACAAACGATGTTGCTGGCTTTTGTGTAGCCTCATCATTAGTGAATTGTGTCTGTTGTGGATTCACGGATTGATCCTTTTTTAAGGAGTTTTGAATAACAGTTGTGTTCATGATTCTGCCCCTATTACCAACGGACTTCAAACTTTTTACGTAACCAGATGGCCAGACTGTTCAAGCTGATCATCATGGCCAGAAGTACAATAATTGCTGCTGCGGTACGCCCTTCAAAGAAGTTACGTAACTCATTGCCCTGCCATAAGAAAATCTGCACAGGTAACGCTGTAGACTGATCAAATGGTGTGGCTGGAACGCTGGCAACAAAAGCACTCATCCCGATTAATAACAATGGTGCGGTTTCACCTAATGCCTGCGCGACCCCGATAATGGCACCAGTTAAAATACCCGGCAAAGCCAATGGCAAGACATGATGGAAAACCGTTTGCAGTCGTGAAGCACCCAAGCCCAACGCTGCCTGACGAATCGAAGGTGGAACCGCTTTAAGCGATGCACGTGTGGTGATGATGACAGTTGGCAAAGTCATCAGACTCAGCACCAGACCACCGACCAGAGGGGCCGATAGCGGTAAATGCATCCAGCCAATAAAGATCGCGGCACCCAGCAAACCAAACACAATCGATGGCACTGCTGCCAGGTTGTTGATGTTGACTTCGACAATATCGGTAATCCAGTTTTTCGGCGCAAACTCTTCCAGATAGATCGCAGATGCCACCCCAATTGGAATCGAGATAAAGATCACGATCATCATCATGAATAGTGAGCCCATGAAAGCGCCTGCCAGACCTGACGTTGCCGGTGAACTACGCGAGTCAGGGCTGGTAAAAATATTAGTATTGAAACTGTTTTCGATTACACCTGAGGCTTTCATCTCGTCCGCCACCTGGCGTACTTCAGGACTGAGTTGTTGCTGTTCTGCTGGTAACGAACGATCAATATTACCCGCCAGCCAGACATCGACATTGGCATCTGCCAGAATTTTAACCTCTGTGCTTTGACCGACCAGACTTGGATCATTCATGACCATGTCACGTAAGCGATAAGCCTCAGAACTGGTATATAAATAACCCAGTTCATCACGCTGACTTTCCAGCTTGCTGTCTCTGGCGATCATGCCGTTGATGATCAGTGCATCCCAGTCCACCATGCCGACATCCATTTGCCAGGCAATCATACGCTCTTCAAACTGCGCCGGAGACTCTCCCGCAGCTGGCTTGGGTTTTGGACCAATCTCTACAATGGCCGGATCGAAATGAATCGGCAAACTCATGCTGCTTTGCCAGAAGGCAGGCAAACCTTTGGATAAAATACTGCCGAAGAGCAATACCACAAAGAACAGACCGGCCAATACCGCAGAGAAACCAAATAGACGGAATGTTTTTTCTTTACGATGACGTCGCCCCAAAGAGCTTTGAATGGTCTTCTTACGCTTTTCACGCAGCTCGGCAGCGACGGATGGATCAACACGCTGATCCACAGGCGTTGTATTTGAAGTACTCATTAGTCGTATTGCTCACGATATTTACGCACGATGATCAGTGCAACAATGTTCAAACCTAGGGTAATCACAAATAAGGTCAGTCCCAGGGCAAAGGCCACCAGTGCTTGCGGACTGGCAAAGTCGGTATCACCTGTTAATTGATTGACGATGGTAATGGTGACCGTAGATACGGCTTCAAGTGGATTGGCATGCAGCTGCGGACTGTTCCCCGCTGCAAGTACCACGATCATGGTTTCACCAATCGCACGGGATGCTGCCAACAGGAAAGCACCAATAATACCCGGCAAAGCTGCAGGTAAAACCACCTGACGGATCGTTTCAGATTTGGTTGCACCTAGCCCCAGAGAACCATCACGTAAGGCACGTGGCACCTGGGTAATAATGTCATCGGATAGAGAAGATACGAATGGAATAATCATGATGCCCATCACCAGACCCGCGGTCAGCGCACTGGTGGCATTAATTTCGAGTCCGACCATGGCACCCATGGCTTTAAGAAATGGACCGATGATCATCAAGGCAAAGACACCATAAACAATCGTAGGAATACCCGCCAACACTTCAATGGTCGGTTTTGCCCAAGAACGGAAGCGCGGTGATGCATATTCTGCCAGATAGATCGCAATCATCAGGCCGACCGGTACCGCGACCAAAAGTGCGATCGCACTGACCATGAGCGTACCCCACAGCAGTGGCAATAAACCGTAACTGCCCTCGGCACTGCCAGAAGTACTAAAACCCGGGTTCCATTCGGTACCAAAGAAGAAATCCAGTGGACTGACGAAGCTGAAGAAGCGCATCGCTTCACCAAACATCGACATGACAATCCCGAGCGTGGTCAGAATTGCCACACCCGAACACAATGCCAAGCCGATATTAATCATTTTCTCGACTTGGTTACGTGCGCGGAATTCCTGGCTAATACGTTTTTTGGCCCAGACCAGACCTGCCAGTGCAGCCGAAATCACCACTGCCAATTTGGCAAAAGTCCCAATGGTCGAAAATTTAGCTAACTGTTCTGCTGCGGCCAGTTCATAGGCTGCAGGTGTATCACTGACACCGAAACCTGAGGCAAGTGCCTGAACGCGATCAACAACAACGCCCAGACTTGCCGGATCCAGATTGGCCGAAATATCCTGCGGCAAATGGTTGAGTACCACTTGCTCCAGAAAACTTGGCTCAACCATATTCCAAACAATCAAAATTAAAAACGCAGGGATACCACACCACAGTGCAACCAGTGCACCATAATATCCGGGACGCGAGTGTAAGTTTGCAGAATTGCTTCCCTTACCTGCTAAGTTACGGCTTTTACTTAATCCGATTTGATAGGCTATGGCCATAATGGCCAATAACACACCTATAAGTAGCAGATTCATGTATTCTCCACTGTTTTCTCAATTTTCATGGTTTGAAAAAACTTGTTTATCGCAAAAAGCCGATGGTAGGTTGACCCTACCACCAGCGATTTCAAAATCATCGATTATTTTACAATGACCGCTTTACCAGCCTTGAAATTTGCAAGGACTGCTGCGCGTTCTTTATCAGACATTGAAATCAGACCTGCTTTTTCCAGCTTAGAGCCCTTACCAGATACCTTCTTGTTCAGGAAGTATTCAGTAAACTGTGGTAGGCCTTTGATCGATTTCAAGTGTTCGCCTTTCACGTAGAAGAACAATGGACGTGATACCGGATAAGCACCATTCAAAATCGTTTTTTCAGAAGGTGCTACATTGTTCACAGTTGCAACACGTAAGCGGTCACGGTTCTGGTCATAGAAGCCTAGGCCAAACACCCCGACTGCACTTGGAGAAGTTTTCAAACGCGCCAGTGTTTCGGTATAGTCGCCTGCAATTTCAACTACACGGCCATCTTTACGGAATGTGGTACAGGCTTTTTTCTTGGCATCTTTGTCTAGAGACTTAATTGCAGCATACGATTCACAACCTGCATCCACCATTTTCTCCTGGAACACTTCGCGCGTACCATGATTCGAAGCAGGAATCACCAGCGTGATCGGCTCATTCGGAAGTGCTTTGTCAATTTGGTTCCAGCGTGTATACGGATTGGCGACCATTTTCCCATTTGATGGAAGTTGTGCAGCAAGTGCAGCGAAGACATGCTGTGGACGCAACTTATAAGCCGCTTTATTGGCATTTGAAGCAAATACGATACCGTCATAACCGATTTTGATTTCTAATACTTGGTTAACGCCGTTCTTTTTACATTCAGCCAGCTCGGTAGATTTGATTTGACGCGAAGAGTTCGCGATATCAATGGTGTTATCACCCACGCCATTACAGAACTGCTTTAAACCACCTGACGAACCGCCAGAACCGACCACTGGTGTTTTGAATTGTGGGAAGGTATTACCGAATTCTTCCGCCACGATACTGGCATATGGAAGTACAGTTGAAGAACCTGCAATTTGAATCGTGTCACGAGCTGCATGTGCAGTCGTTACAGCAGCTGCCCCTGTTAATGCCAATGCTAAAGCTATATTTGTAAAGCGCATTCTAGTATCTCTCTCATTTATACAATTTGGAGTACGCCACTTTTTATTCAGTTTTGTACTTATTTCGATACATGCATTTTGATTTTAGAATATGACAAATAAGTTACAGCTTTATTACGATTTAATGATTTTTAATTTGTATACTTTCTATCCATAAAATACTTATAAATTTCAACTATTAAATTCTTTTTATCATTCAACTGAAGAAAAAATCTGATCATTAACATGTAACAATTTTTATAAAACCCAATTGAAGAAAAATCTTGCTCCCTAGCCTTACATAATTAGATGACGATTTTATAACAGCTTAAAATAAGTACAGATATTCGGTATTTTTCTGATGAATCTACCTATAGAATTGATCATTCTATGACTCAAAAATAAAAAAAAGGAGATCATTTCGATCTCCTTTTTTCACACCACCATCACTTATGCAATGGGTGGCGTATAAGTACCATCAGCAATTGAATCTTTGATACGATCCGCTTCTGCAAGCACCAGTGCCAGCAAGTTCTTCACGTTATCCAGCGTTGCAACCGGGCTTAAAGTCGTCATTTTCAAGGATTGAACCTGAGCGACTTTCGTCACACCAATATTCGCTTCACCACGTGCAAACAGCTCATCTGCCACGTTCTGGTTCAGTGTATCTAAAAGTTCAACCGGATAGCCCGCTGGAACCACACGGAACAGCACAGAAGCGAATTGTGGCTCAAGCAAAAGCTCCAGACCGTCAGTCGCTTTAATGTAGTCTGCTACATCACGCGTTAAGCCAACCCCATGATCGATCATCGAACCATAAAGCTCTTCACCTAATGCTTCCACCGTCATCCACAATTTCAAGGCATCAAAACGACGCGTGGTTTGTAGTGACTTCGATACCAGGTTCGGCACACCATGTTCTTCATCATAGGCAGAGTTCAAGTACTCCGCTTCATAATGCATGAAACGATAGTTTGCTTCGTCTTTCAGCAAGAACGCGCCACACGAAATGGTCTGGAAATAATGCTTATGGAAATCGAGCGTAATCGAATCAGACAGCTCGATACCATCTAACATATCGCGATGATCGTTAGACAGAATTAAAGCACCACCCCAAGCTGCATCGATGTGCATCCACGCGCCATATTGGTTGGTGATTTCACGGACTTTCTTCAGTGGATCGATTGCACCTGCATCGGTTGTACCCGCAGTTGCCACCACACATGCCACGATTTTGCCTTCGTTTTGAAGGTGCGCCATGGTTTTTTCCAGTGCGTCCATGTCCATGCGCGCATTTTCGTCCACAGGAACAGTCACTACAGACTGGAAACCCATGCCCATCATCGCCATGTTCTTTTGCACAGAGAAATGTGCATTTTCAGAACAGATGACTTTGACATTACGCATCGCATCCGCAGGAATACCATCACGCTGAACCGACCACGGCTTACCGTTTTCGTCTTTCCAGTTTTTCGCGATGCAAGCATCACGTGCCAGCAGTACGCCCATAAGGTTAGACTGTGTACCACCAGAGGTGAATACGCCTGCCTGACCTGCGCCATAGCCTACTTTTTGACGTAACCAGTCGATTAACTGAACTTCCATCAATGAACCGGCCGGGCTTTGATCCCATGAGTCCATTGACTGGTTGGTTGCATTAATCAGCACTTCCGCAATCTGGCTGGTCACCATGGTTGGACAGTGAAGATGTGCAAGCGAATGCGGATGATGAACTTTTAAACTTTTATTCAGAAAAAGTTCAACCATACGCTCTAAAGATTTCTCTACACCCAACCCCTGTTTAGAAGGATTAAACGCAATCGCGCTGCGCAGCTCGTTAATGCTGCCACCCGTGTACATTTTGTCATTTTGCAACCATGCTGCAACCGCTTTGGTCGCTTGATCCATGGCTGACTGGTAGTCAGCGATGGATGCAGCATCATTACAAAGTAAAGCTTTACGATGTTCTGCAAAATCTACCATGAATTATGCGCCTCGAACTGCAACAAGAGCTTCAGCAACTGCTTTCTTAAAGCGAGCAATCACTTCAACACATTCGTCATGCGTGATGATCAATGGGCAAAGTAAACGAATTACCGTACCGTTACGACCACCTTTCTCAAGCAATAATTTATTGTTGAAACATGCCGTCTGGATCGCTGCTGCCAATTGACCATCAGCAGGTAAAGAACCCATGTGATCTGCCTTTTGGCGCTCGTCCACAATTTCAACACCAATCATCAAACCGCGACCGCGCACGTTACCAATACATGGGAATTCGGCAGCTAATTTTTTAATCTCAGCTTGCAGGAAATCACCGCGTTCTTGGGCATTTTGCGCCAGGTTTTGTTCTTTAATGGTATTGATCGTTGCAAGACCTGTACCCATTGCCAACTGGTTACCACGGAACGTACCGGTATGACCTGCTGGCTGCCAAGCATCAAACTTACGTTTAATACCGAGTACTGCGAGCGGCAAGCTACCACCAACAGCTTTAGACATCACCACCACATCAGGTTCGATGCCCGCATGTTCAAAGGCAAACATTTTACCTGAACGTGCAAAGCCCGCTTGAACTTCATCAAGAATCAACACGATGTTGTGCTTTTCAGTCACTTCACGGATTTTCTTCAACCATTTCACAGGTGCAGTTACCACACCGCCTTCCCCTTGAATTGCTTCAAGAATCACAGCTGCCGGTTTAGTCACGCCGCTTTCTACATCTTCAATGAAGTTTTCAAAGAAATACGTTAAAGCGTCAACACCCGCTTCACCACCAAGACCCAATGGGCAACGGTATTCATGCGGATACGGCATGAATTGAACGCCTGGCATCAAACCGTTAACTGCGTTTTTCGCAGACAGGTTACCGGTCATGGCCAATGCACCATGCGTCATACCGTGATAGCCACCAGAGAAGCTGATCACCGAGCTACGACCGGTAAAGGTTTTCGCAAGTTTGATGGCTGCTTCTGTTGCATCTGCACCGGATGGGCCACAGAACTGCAAGCAGTATTCTTCTTGACCACCTGGAAGATAAGAAAGAAGTGCTTCAGTAAAAGCATCTTTTAAAGGCGTAGTTAAATCCAGTGTATGCAATGGCAAGCCGCTTGCAATTGTATCCTGGATACTTTGAATGACTGCAGGATGATTATGGCCCAATGCCAACGTCCCTGCCCCAGCTAAACAATCAAGGTACTCAGTACCTTCAACATCGGTAACCCAGCAACCTTGTGCTTTCGCTATCGCTAACGGTAATTTACGTGGATAACTACGCACATTCGATTCCATCTGACTTTGGCGAGTCAAGTAGTATTCGTTTGTGGAATTGGTGGCAGGGTTTACAGAAGTAACGCTCATATCGAATTACCATCTCTGATATGGGTGAAAGAAATAAGTCTGGTGACGTTTGGTCCTTTGACTCGGCGCTTTATAAAGAGGTTCTAGCTAGCAGTTTGTATTTAAATAACTAGGAGGCGGATGATACCGAATTTTTCAGGAAAATAAACAACTTTCAGTCGCATTTTGTCCTAATCTTTATCGAAAAAAAACATCACACCAACCTATAACCTGAATGATCATCTTACAGTGTGACAGCAGAAAGAAAAGCGGGTTCTTTTATGCTTTTTTGTAGCACAGCTAACATTCAGGCAAAAAAGCTTAAAATCCACCATTAAGCAATTAATTATTAACGATAAACATAAATCAAGTAAGAGTGTAAAATGAAAGAAAATTTAACACTCTTACCACAAATATTTCGTAAAAAGATCACAATTGAGATTTAATATTTTAACAACGGCTTAGATGGCCAATTTTAAGAAAAACAGGACAATTTCATGCGTCTCTTAGCACTTACCAGTTTTATCCTTGCATCTACCTTGGCCACAGGCGCATTTGCAGCTCCGGCCGAATCGCTGAATTACAATGTTGTGAATCTTTCAGCAGAGGCCAGTCGTGAAATCTCGAATGATGAAATGCATGCCGTGCTTTATATTGAAAAATCCAACAAACAGCCAGCTGAATTGGCTACACAAATTAACCAGCTAATGAATCAGGCCATTGCCACAGCGCGCAAATATCCAACTGTGAAAATCGAGACGGGCGCACAAAGCACTTACCCTATTTATGACAATGATAACCGCAAATTGAAAGAATGGCGTGGACGTGCCCAGATTCGTCTGGAATCGAAAGATTTTAAAGCAGCGTCTCAACTGATTGCTGAATTACAACAGCACTTCCAGACCCAGTCGATTAACTTCAAAGTTTCAGACGAAAAGCGCAAAAAAGTCGAAAATGAGCTGATGATTGAAGCCTCTAAAAACTTCCAGCAACGCGCACAGGCACTGACTCAAGCCTGGAACAAACCGAGTTATCAACTGGTAAACTTAAATCTGAATACCAATAACTATTCACCACAACCTGTACCGCGTATGGCCATGATGAAAGCTGCATCGGCGGATATGGCTGTTCCAGAGCAGGAAGTTGCTGCGGGTGAATCGCAAATGACGGTGAGTGCCAATGGTGCGATTCAGTTTAAATAAGATTTCATCATATTATTCGGATTTTTAAGAACCACCCTTTTGGGTGGTTTTCTATCATTTGAATATTCTTTAATAATCAAGGCTACAAATTCATACAAACTCAGGTAGGAATTGAGGTTTGACCGGTTTAGAGTAACGGACATTTGTACCAATCCTCTCTGCTCATGTCTCTTGACCAACTGAATCTTTACCTGTTTCATATCCTAAATGTACCTGAACACGCCTCGATCTGGATGATCCAATATGCCTCCCTGATTGCGCATGATCTGGTTTATCTCTTTCTGCTGATTTTTGCTATTGCCTGGTTCCGTGGCAGTTATGAAGTAAAAACTGGCATTATCAAGGCATTTATTTTTACAGCAATTACCTTGTCGATCAGCGAGGTATTGTCCGCGATCCTGAATACCCCACGTCCGTTTGTAATAGATATTGGTCGCACCCTGATCGAACATGCACCTACAGGTTCTTTTCCCAGCAATCATATGAGTATTTTTAGTGGGATTGCCCTATCTTGTTATTTTTCATCACAACGTGATTTGGGAAGAATTCTAATCTGGACAGCTTGGCTAGTAGCTTGGTCACGTGTTTATGTCGGTGTGCATTTTCCGATGGATATGCTGGGTGCATTCCTGATTGCAATAACAGTAAATTTAGCTGGATTACCATTGTGGTGGAAATATCAGGATAAACTCATGCAGTTTATTTTAACTATTCATCAGTCACTGTTTGCGCCATTAATCCGGATGGGCTGGATTAAATAAATCGCATTAAGATGTCATAAAAAATCCCGCTCGAAAGCGGGATTTTTTATGATTGAAATTTAAATCTGAATGACTTAGTAGATCGCCATATGATTGCGGTGAATCATCTCGAGTGAACGCGCTTCACCTAAAACCTGATGCACTTTATCAGAAGCCAGACCACGTACAATATCTGCCGAACGCGAACTAAAGTTAACACGACCGACTGCAATTCGGTGACCTTGTGTATCCACACATTCCACCACATCACCGCGCTCAAAATGTCCTTCAACCGCTTTGACGCCGACAGGCAACAAGCTACGATGATTGTCTTTAATGGCCTTTACCGCACCATCATCAATCACCAAACGACCTGCCGTTTGCAGGTGTGCTGCCAACCATTGCTGATGCGCGGTCATCCGATCTTTGTCAGTCACAAACAAGGTTCCTAACAATTCACCAGACATCAGACGAGATAGCACAGCATCACTATCACCGCTTGCAATTAAGGTCGGACAACCGGACTTTGCCGCCAGTCGTGCAGCACGAACTTTGGTCAGCATGCCGCCGCGACCAAATTTACCACCACCACCGGCCATATCAAACAGGCTCTCATCCATCGCACGTACCGTATGGAACAGTTTGGCATCTGGATTCGAGCGTGGATCTGAGTCAAACATACCTTCCTGATCCGTTAAGATAATCAGAAGATCGGCATGCACCTGACCTGCCACCATGGCAGCCAGCGTGTCGTTATCACCAAAGCGGATTTCATCGGTAGAAACGGTATCATTTTCATTGATCACTGGAATCACGCGCCAGTCAATCAGGTTCTGCAAAGCATCACATGAATTGAGATAGCGGCGACGATCTGCCAGATCATCATGGGTCAATAATACCTGCGCCGTTCGAATCTGGTGTTTCTCCAGTACGCTTGACCAGGTATGAATCAGGCCCATCTGACCAATGGCAGCACAAGCCTGAAGACTGGGTAGATCGGTGGGTCGATTCTCAAGTTTCATTCGCACCATACCTTCAGCCACAGCACCGGAAGACACCAGAATAATCTCGTGTCCTGCATTGTGTAGATCTGCGATTTGTCCCGCCCAGTGCGAGATGGCATCTAAATCTAAACCTTGTCCGTTTGCTGTGAGTAAAGATGATCCGATTTTAACAACGATTCGTTTACAACCCTTGAGCTGACGCTGCCCATCTACCACTTCTATCATCTTGTCCTCAGACTCTTCTCTCAGAGATTAGCGTACGTAGTACACTTCCACATCACTATCATCATCGCCATCTTCATCATCTTCATCGTCGCCCAGAATACCGGCAAGACGTTGCTGACGACGCATCTCACGATACGCTTCTTTTGCAGCGATGGTTTGTTCACGTGTTTCAGCTTCAAGCTGATCACGGAATGCTTTCATTTCTGCTGCATATTCTTGATCTTCAGCTTCGCGTTCACGCTGCTCTTCGATCTGATCCATCAGGTAGTAAACCACGTCTTTGGTACCTTCAGCGGTTAAGCCAGAAGTTTCAAAAACCGGGCCTTCCCACTGCAATTCTTCAAGAATATGAGTACACCATTCTTCACGTGTTTCTTCAGCCAATTGGTCGACTTTATTCAGCACCAATACGATCGGCAGTTTTGAAAGTGTTGGGGAGAAATTTTCTAACTCTTTCAAAATTGCTTTGGCATTATGCGCCGGATCTGAACCATCAATCGGTTGTACATCAACGATGTGTAACAAGATACGGGTACGTGCCAGATGCTTCAGGAAGCGAATCCCCAGACCTGCACCTTCAGATGCGCCTTCAATCAGACCCGGAATATCGGCCATCACGAATGAACGGTGACTGTCGGCATCGACCACACCCAGGTTTGGCACCATGGTGGTAAATGGATAATCTGCCACTTTTGGTTTTGCCGCCGATACTGCACGAATGAAGGTTGATTTACCCGCATTTGGCATACCCAGCAAGCCCACATCTGCCAGAACTTTAAGCTCCAGACGGATTTCACGGAATTCGCCTTTTTGACCATGCGTACACTTACGTGGTGAACGGTTGGTCGATGATTTAAAGTGCGTATTTCCTAAACCACCGTCACCGCCTGCTGCCACTTTCACGCGTTGACCATCTTCGATCAAATCGCCAATAATGTCGCCAGACTCAACATCTACAATTGTTGTTCCGACTGGAACTTTTAATACGGTGTCTTCACCGCCACGACCAGCACAGTTCGCCCCACGGCCATTTTTTGCTCGTTCTGCACGGAATTTACGTGTATAACGATAATCAACTAGCGTACTGGTGTTGTCGTCAGCCTGTATATAAATACTGCCACCACGACCACCATCACCACCATCTGGACCACCAAATGGCACGAATTTTTCACGGCGAAAACTGGCTACGCCATTGCCACCGTCGCCAGCCTCTACGGTAATGACTGCTTCATCAACAAAGCGCATATTGCCAATCCTCTAAAAACTTTAAAACCCCATATTCTGCCATATTTTAAAGAATTTCTCGACTATATTTATATGCTATTCCATGAAGATCGCTTATTTAATCCTGTCATGTTATTGAACAGCCATTAATTTTTGATAAGTTTCAAAACTAAGCTCTATGCTTTTGTTTTAATATACTTTTTAATGATCACTTGATTGTTTTTAATTATTTCTGCTTTGTCGTGCAACTGCCTATAGTGTAGGCAATGTTAAAAGAGTCGGGCCTATGAGCAATTCAGAAAGGAAATCTGTCAGTCCATTGTCATCACAATTTGTATTATTGATGGCAATGGCATGTGGCTTATGTGCAGGCTCTGCCTATTTTAACCAGCCTCTGATCTATTCAATCGAGAAAAGTCTGGGCATTAGTACCAGTCAGGCCGGTTTTGCCGTGGTGATTGCACAGATTGGTTATGTCCTCGGCTTAATGCTTTTGGTTCCTTTGGGAGACTTTCTGAATAAACGCAAACTGATCGTTAACCTGATGGTCTTTGCAGCCATTTCGCAGATATTGCTTTCATTCAGTACGACTTTATCAATGTTATATCTGTTTACCTTGTGTGCCACCTTTGGCGCAATCTCGGCGCAGATCTTAATTCCTTTTGCATCGACCATTAGCCCACCTGAATCCAGCGCTGCTACAGTGGGTAAGCTGATGAGTGGGTTGGTGATGGGAATTATTCTGTCACGTACCTTTGCCGGCTTTGTTTCCACTTACTGGTCTTGGGAAGGTGTGTATTTATCCAGCGGTGTGATCACCTTGCTCTTTGCAGCACTCATGTGGAAAAAACTACCCGATACTCAAGCTCAGGCAGGCTTAACTATTGGTGACATTTACCGCTCTTTGTTTAGCCTTGCAGGTCAGAATCCACATTTAATCCGGCGTGCCTGTGCGGGTGCCTTGGGTTTTGGAATTTTATCGATGATCTTTACCTCGATGACTTTTGTATTAGGCAATGCACCTTATTATTTCACCGATTTCGAAATTGGGTTATTTGGCTTACTGGGCGTGATCGGGATTTATTCATCAAGCTGGTCAGGCAAAACCGTAGGACAAGGTAGAGAAAATCTGGTCGCCAAGCTATGCATTGTCCTGATGTTCGGCTCTACACTGCCCTTATATTTTGCCCAGCACAATATTGTAATCTATGCGATTGGTGTGCTGATGGCGTACTTTGGTCTGACAGCCTTCCATGTTTTGAATCAGAATCTGGTTTATCGGATTGATCTTAAATCGCGTTCACGTATTAATGCAGTCTATATGACGATTTACTTTAGTGGTGCCGCTTTAGGTTCGCTTGGTGCAGTCTATGCCTGGGAGCAGTTTGAATGGATCGGTTGCGTGATCCTTGGCTTTATTTTCTCGATTGGAATTTTACTGATTGATCGCTTGGATTTTAAGAAAATGCAAAATGCTTGATTCACAAAGGAATAAATCGATCGGTTTATTCCTTTTGGTAAAGTACATACTTCATTAACTCTGTTCTAAGATTAGAATTTTGTTCTCGATGAATACTACCTAATTGAGGTGTAATATTCGCGATATGTTCCAAATTTTCACTACCAACCAGTGCGTTATATCTTACATAGTTAAGCAAACATTGATTTTGAAATCTCCTAATTTGGTCTTTTAATTCTCCATCAGATATTGCTTTACCTAAAAATTTAAAAGCATCTTCTTGCTCATTAAATATAGATATAAATTTTTATCCATGTTAATCAATAAAAAACAATGTATTAAGCATCATGACATAGAAACTTGTGTTTTCCCATTATTTTGGGTATCATTGAAATTAGGTTGGTACATACATCCGATGGCATCTAATAGATGTGTATGAGTATGTATAAAGACCAAAAAAATTCACCCCAGCTAAAGCTGGGGTTTTTAATTTCTATATCTTAAAAATAATTCCATTTAACATAAATCTCATCTACGAAATCCAGATTCAAGACATAAAAAAGCCCGACATCCTGTCGGGCTTTTTCGTATTGGGGGTTTAGGTATAACTCCTGTCGTACCTCACGTCCTGGTGTCGCACTTATCATTATTGTTTTATGTGTTGGAACATCCTGTTCTCTATGTCCCCATCATATGAAAAATCCCCATACTGACATAGACGCAATGCTCCCTAATTCATGTCAGCCTTGGATTACAAGATTGCTCAAAACTTACCCCAAGGCTTATCCGCAGAAATTGGGGATTATTTCTGAACTGTGACCCTTGAGAAATCAAGAAAAAATGCAAAAAACGAATGTTTTTTGATCAATCTTATTGGCTAAAAGTTACAGTTTTGCTTAAAAAGAAACCGACTTGTTTCCAAGTCGGTTGAACGAGAACGCTCCAGAGGGTATGAATAA
>NZ_VPEU01000042.1:0-22808 GCF_013416975.1 Acinetobacter sp. YH18001
ATTCAGTTCCGCTTGAGAGAGATGGCATAAAATAAGGAGACGGTCAGTATTGGCCAGAGATTTTAAAATGCCGACGACCTGTTCTGCTGAATCGCGCATAGTCGTGATTTCAAAATCGGTTTTCATCAAATAAATCCATATTTTTTAGTCATTAATCTATAACGATGAGTCAATAATATTTTTCTAATAAAGTATTCATACTCTGTGTTTCAGAATTTTAAAATATCGACTAGTTCACATATTTTTCACATAATGCTTAACAATAATCCATATTACTGATTTGCAATATCATTTTTTCTTATCATTTCCAATACAGCTCATCCGTTTTCGCTGACGCACAAGTTCTTCCTTTCTAAACTGTTATAAATTAAATACTTCTTAATATTTTGAATTTTTTACAAGACTTCCAGCCAACTTGGCACTTGCTTTGCTTAAAAAAAATACAGCATTATCTTCACACAACAAGAAAGGTGAACTTTACGATGAAAATAAACAAATTAGTCGGATCTATGGGGGCTCCAACAGTTGGCAAAACAATACTCAAGTTAAGTACGCTTACCTTGAGTATGATGTGTTTGTCTTTGGCGCATGCAGCCGATGAACCAGAAAACTCCGCTACACAACCGACCAAGGTTCAAAAAGTGACAGTGACGGGTTCATCTATCAAAGGGGTAGCTGCACAAAGTGCCTCTCCTATCACTGTACTTAAAGTTGAAGATCTGGTGAATCAGGGGGTCACCACGGTTGAAGAAGCCATTAATAAAGTAAGTGCGAACCAGGCAGGTTTTGCAGTTTCCCAAAATATCGGTAAAAGCAATACTTCGGGTTCTGCTGCCAACCTTCGTGGTATAGGTACCGATAAAACCCTGGTTTTATTAAATGGCCGTCGTTTAGCCAACAGCCCCTTCAGCACTTCTGAAGTTAACCTGAATATCATTCCACTGGCAATGGTTGAACGTATCGAGATTCTGCGTGATGGTGCTTCTGCTGTATATGGTGCAGATGCAATTGCGGGGGTAATTAACTTTATTATTAAAAAAGAATATCAAGGTTTTGGTATTTCCGGTGGCCTGCAAGCACCTGAAGAAAAAAATGGCGACAAGTATGATGTCTCTATTTTCGGTGGTTATGGCGATCTGGATGAACAAGGTTTTAACGTTTACGGGGTAATCGATTATCGTACTTCTGACATGATCATGGCCAAAGATCGTAAAGTCAGCCGTCGTGGTGGCCTAATTCCTGAACTCAACATGGCAATTGGTTCCGGTTCGGGCTTTCCTGCCAACTTGCAATCATCAACTCTAGGCATAGTTAACCCTTATATTAATCAGAACTGTAATAATGCTCCAAATATGTTCATCTCAGGGAGTCGCTGCCTGTTAAATACTCAAGCACTCATTGGCATTACTCCAGATGAAGAAACCTTTTCTGCTTTAGCCAAAGGTACATTTAAACTCACCGATTCATTAAATGCCGTTGCTGAATATATTTATACCGAAAGTGAAGTGACCACTTCAATTGCCCCAGACGTATGGGCTGGAACCCTTTCTATTCCAGATACCAGCAAATACTACCCGGGCCAAGGTATTACGCCAGGCATTGATGGTCTTACAGATACAAGAGTCCCACTTTTTTTACGTTCACAGTCAGGTAACCGTGTTTCTCAGTCAGTGAATGAATCTAACCGCTTCTTTGCAGGAGTCGAAGGTGAAGTTTTGGGCTGGGATGTAAATGGTGGCGTAACCTATGCCAAAAGTGAAGCAACTGACAATTTCGTCAGTGGTTATCTGAACCAGAGTCAGGTTCAGGCTGCACTTAACGATGGCACTCTGAATCCATTTGGCCCTCAGGCAGCTGCAGATGCTGGAAAATGGTCGACCTTTGATGTAGCAGGCGCGACCAATATGGCTAGCCTGGATTCCACCACAGTAGACTTCACTATCAGTCGTCCAATCTACGAACTGCCCGCTGGTGAAGTTGGCTTTGCTTTAGGCGGCAGCTTTACCACCCAGGACTGGGAAGCCAAGGTCAATGCGGATCTGGTTCGACAGGTTCCGGGTAGTGGTATTGATCCGAATAAACCTGCAAGCTCTGGTGACCGTGATATTACTGCAGTATTTACCGAATTTCACATTCCAATCTTGCCGAGCTTAGAAGCTCAACTTGCAGCACGTTATGATGACTATAGTGACTTTGGTGACACTTTTAACCCAAAAGTATCTCTACGTTGGGAACCACTGAAAGAACTGATGTTCCGTAGCTCTTATAGCACAGGATTCCGTGCACCAAGTATGTGGGAAATTAACTCTTTACAAAGTGAAACCAATACCAGCACCAACTTTAATAACCCGCGTTTTTGTAATGCGGATGGCACACCGAACAATATCGAGTTTGCCGATCAGTGTGGTATGCAGTTCAAGCGTAAACAGGGTGGTAATCCGGACTTACAGCCGGAAGAGTCAACCTCTTTTACAGCCGGTTTCGTTTATGAGCCGATCAAGAATCTGGTCTTCACTGCCGATTACTACAATATCGATATTGAAGGTCTAGTCGATACAGTTACACCTAATGATATTTTTAATGATCTTGATCGCTATAGCAACCTGATCGTTTATGCACCAGATGGCCGTATTCAGTATTTAAATACCACCTTACAAAATATGGGTGGCTTAAAAACTGAAGGGATTGACCTTAGCCTGAATTATTTAACCCCAATGACAGCGACCGGCCGCTTCGGTTTTGGCATTGATGGGACCTATGTCATCAAAATGGATGAGCAAGAAGAGCCGGGTGGTTCATGGAAAGGTTTGGTGGGCATCTATGATGATCCTGCTGTAGTGCGTTGGAGACATATTGCCAATATTAACTGGTCTTATGAAAACTGGAAAATGAGACTAGAACAACAATATATCCGTGGTTATGAAGACTTTTCACAAGAACGTGATGTAAGTGCTTATACGCTTTATAACTTTGCAGGAACCTATAACGGATTCAAGAATCTGGAACTAACTGCTGGTATCCGTAACATGTTTGATGCGGAACCACCTGCTTCTGATGCAACTAACAATGCCCAATATGGCTATGACCCTCGTCATGGTGACCCAATGGGCCGTACCTACTTCCTACGTGGTACCTATAAATTCTTTTAATTAATTAATTCGCAAACACTGCTGCCAAGCGGTGTTTGCAGTTTTCCCCGTTTAATTTTAGTCGAACAAAAAAATAATGCTGCCTGTAACCAAAAACAATTTTCTCATCAGTGCACTATTTCCTGTTTGTCTTAAATTCTAGGAGTCATGATGGGCACAAAGTTTGAAGACTTAGAAAAAAACTCCGCCAAAAAACTGACGGGTATTGGGGTGGTGGTTTTCTTGCATATCCTGGTTGGCCTGGTACTCATGGCGGGTATGGCAAAAGACATTATTAAACCGGCCGAACAGCCGGTTGAGCTGATGATTATCCAGGATATCAAGCCACCTGAACCTGAACCACCAAAAGAAACCCCGCCAGAACCACCGAAAATAGTGGAACAAGTGCCTGAGCTAAAACCGGTTGAAAAAGTGGTTCCTGTACAAAAAACCCTTCCAACACCGAGTCAGCCAACGACTGTTGCAGTACCTACTCCGGTTGCAGCCAGTCCTTCACCAAGTCCGGTAGCAGCACCGGCCCCAGTGGTTGCAGCCGCTCCAGCGCCTACGCCACCACCTGCTGGCGTTACTCGTGGGGTAGCGCAAGGTGAAGCCGGCTGTAAACGTCCTGACTATCCACGTGATGCCCTCATGAATGATGAGCAAGGTGAAGTTCTGATCTCTGTCTATGTAAATACTGCTGGAAAGGTTCAGGATGCCAAAGTGAAAAAGTCGAGCGGTAGCCGTTCACTGGACCGGGCAGCCTCCAAAGCATTCAGTTTATGTACCTTCAAGCCAGCAATGAAAGATGGCGAGCCGCAAGAATCTTGGTATGACATTCCCTATGAATTTGTCCTTGACTAACAGATACAACAGATAAAGAAAAAAATCAGGAGATCCATGATGAAAAAATCACTACAACCTTTTAAAAACATGACCGCTGCCGGTGTGATTGCCATCAGTACCTTAATGCCTTTACAAGCCGTTTTTGCAGAACAGTCTGCTACATCAAATACGAGTGCAGTCACTGAAACTGCCACTGTAACGCCAGCAACAACGGCTACACCTACTCCGCCCCCACTTCCGGCTGAACCGGTAGCCGAAGAGCCTGCGTATAATCCTTATGGTTTAGAAGCCATGTGGAAAGAAGGTGATATCGTTTCAAAGATTACCCTGTTTATTCTATTAATCATGTCGATCGGTACCTGGTACATCATGATCAGCAAGTGCCTGCAACAAGGAAAAATACGCAAACAGGCCAAACAAGCTGAAAATACCTTCTGGGAATCTTCTTCTCTGGACAATGCTGCCGAGAATCTGGATGAAGCCAGCGTCTACCGTTTTATTGCGGAAAAAGGTATCAAGTCAACCAAAAATCATGGTGGCAATTTACTTGAACGTATTGATTTTAATACCTGGGTCACCATTTCGATTTCCCGTGCAATCGACAAGATCCATAACCATTTAAGCGGCGGTCTGGCTTTCCTGGCAACGGTAGGTTCTACCGCTCCTTTTGTCGGCCTGTTTGGTACAGTTTGGGGGATCTACCATGCACTGACTGCAATTGGTGTTTCTGGTCAGGCTTCGATTGATAAAGTGGCAGGCCCAGTGGGTGAAGCACTGATCATGACTGCAATCGGTCTGGCAGTCGCAGTACCAGCCGTACTTGGCTACAACTGGTTGACTCGCCGTAATAAAGCGGTCATGGAAGAAGTGCGTACTTTTGGTTCTGATTTGCACGCAGTATTACTCAGCGGTGAAATCACCACCAATACTCCTGTAAATCGTGACGTGAAGTAAGAGTGAGGCATCAGCCATGGGAATGATGGTCAATTCAAATGACAGCGATGATGATGAGGTAATTGGAACCATTAATACCACACCTCTGGTTGATATTATGCTGGTTCTGCTCATTATCTTCCTGATTACAGTACCGGTTGCAATCCATACCGTCCCTGTCGATCTACCTGAAGAAAGAAATGTACCTTATGAAACCAAGCCAGACAATGTGCAGCTGGCCGTCAATAAAACTGGAGATATTTTCTGGAATGAAATTTATATCGCAGATAAATCGGTTTTACTGAGTCGCTTACAGGCCGAAGCGCAAAAAACACCGCAGCCTGAAGTACATATTCGTGGCGATCAGTTAACTCCTTATGAAGCGATTGATCAGGTGATTAGTACCACCCAACAAGCCGGTATTGGCAAAATTGCTTTTGTCACGACACCGCCCGCTACACCTTAAAAGCGAAGAAGGATTAAGTTTATGGGTATGAATGTGGGTTCGAATCAAGATGATGATGTGATGCTGGATGTCAACATGACACCACTGATTGATGTGATGCTGGTCCTGTTGATCATGTTTATTATCACGATTCCATTACCAAATAACTCGATTAATATCGATCTGCCGAATGGAACACCCCCTGTCACTGATGAAAAACCGCCTGAGCCAGTGGAATTACGTCTGGATGCACAAGGCAATATTTTCTGGAATGAACAGCCCGTAGCAAGCCCTCAGGCTTTGGAAGTGCTGTTTCAGACAGTAGCCAGAAAGGCAGATCAGGATCAGATTAAAATCAAGGCCGATCGTGCTACCGAATATAAATATATCGCGATGGTCATGGCTTCAGCACAACGTCTAGATGTCAAAAAAATTGGCATTATGAGCAATAACACGCCGTAATTTTCACCCCAGAAAAAAAACCCAGCATATGCTGGGTTTTTTGATTGATCTGATCTTACATCTGCGATTGAATATAATTTTGCAGGCCAATCAGTTCGATCAGACGCAATTGTTTTTCCAGCCAGTAGGTGTGATCTTCTTCGGTATCTGACATTTGCTGGCGCAGCATATCACGGGTGATATAGTCCCCTTTTTCTTCGCACAGCTTGATGCCCTGTGCCAGTTTTTCTCGCACATGATATTCAAGTTTCAGATCGGCTTTCAGGCAGCTCACGACATCTTCACCAATCTCAACGTCATCGCGTTGCATGTTCGGTGTACCTTCAAGGAACAATACACGGCGGATAATCGCATCCGCATGCTGGGCTTCTTCCTGCATTTCGTGATCGATACGTTCAAAGATTTTGGTTAAACCCCAATCTTCATACATACGAGAGTGAATCAAGTATTGGTCACGAGCAGCCAGTTCGCCACCGATCAACATATTTAAATAATCTACGACTTCTGGATTACCGCGCATTTGAATTACTCCCTACCTTTATGCTGCTATTATGGAGAAAAGCATTCAGATTTGCAAAGCTTAACCAGGTTAAATATTTGATTTTTATATAATTAAAATGAGAAGTACTTGCATTTACACTTCGTTCTGAATCAAATCCCATTTATAAAACAATACTTTGCATTTTTACGGCGCTCGGCTCTACAGCTAAATACACCAAAGAATGTTCAGGTTAAATTTTGTAAATATTCATGAAGATCAGTCAGATTAATAGTTTTTGTATAAACATCACCGCATTGGCGTACTTCATGCTTAAATTTCGCTTATGATGCAGACAAATTTAAAACAACAATGGTTCAACTATGACACATCTACACACTACAGCGCCGGTTCTGGTCACCGGTGCATCGGGTTATATTGCCAGCTGGGTCATCCAGAAATTACTCACGCAAGGCTATACCGTACATGCCACGGTACGCGATCTGAATAAAACTAAAAGCTTTACTCACCTAGAAAAAATTGCTGACAGTAGTGCGGGAACTCTCAAGTTATTTCAGGCCAATCTATTAAGTCCAGGCTCTTTTGATCAGGCCATGCAAGGTTGTGAAATTGTTTTTCATATGGCCTCGCCTTTTGTGGTGACCAATTATAAAGATGCGGTCAAAGACATTATTGAACCTGCGGTTTTAGGCACTGAAAATGTCCTGAATAGTGTCAACCATACCGAATCCGTAAAACGCGTGATCGTCACGTCGAGTATTGCTTCCACTTATGGCGATGCGGTTGATATTCTGCAAACTGAAAATAACAGTTTTGATGAATCACACTGGAATAGCACCAGTTCGGCCACACATCAGCCTTATCCTTATTCCAAAGTCATGGCAGAGCGCAAAGCCTGGGAGATGGCAGAAGCACAGGATCGCTGGAAGCTGGTCTGTATTAATCCAGCGCTGGTCTTTGGTCAATCCTTAACCCCCAACACCCAGTCTGGCAGTGTCGAGGTCTTGCAGCAATTCGCCAATGGCATGACGCTACTCGGTGTTCCACCCATGTGGAATGGTGTGGTCGATGTGCAGGATGTCGCTGAAGCACATCTCCGTGCTGCATTTAAACCGGAAGCACATGGGCGTTATATTATTTGTAGTGAAAGCCTGAGCCTGCTGGAAATGGGTCAGATTTTACGAGAAAATTTTGGCAATAAGTTCCCCTTCCCGCGCAATCAGTTGCCAAAAGCGGCCTTTAAACTGTTTGGGCCATTGGCAGGCTTTAGCTCTAAGTTTGTGGAACTGAATATGGGTTATCCAATTTTCTTTAATGCCCAGAAAAGTAAAGATGAGCTCGGCATTGAGTATCGTCCGGTACAAGAAAGTCTGGTCGAACATTTCCAGCAATTACTCGATGATGGCGTAGTCAAAAAATATATTCCTTAATCGTACTAGCTCAAACCTGATCTGACAGTTACCGATTTTTTTATTGTATCTGTCAGATTAAATTTGAGCGACTACACCGACTTATGCGCCCACAAGCTCACTATTCCTGCCTAAAAACAAGCTAAGCAGAAGTCCAACGCGCATTTTTCCACGCTTGCTGTTGCTTTGCATCTAGGAAAGTCCAAGCCACAAAACGACTCTCTTTTTGCCCCTGCGTCATTTTAATGGTTTTTAAATCCACTGCACCGCACTTACGCAAGGTATTTAACAGCATAGGCAATGTGGTTTTCTTAGAAACCAGTGTACTAAACCAAAGACATTGCTCAGCAAATTGTGTGCTCTCTTGTACCATCTGGCAAACAAAGCGTTCTTCTCCACCGTCACACCACAGCTCGTTCTTTTGTCCGCCAAAGTTTAACACCACTTTAGACCGATCAACCGGTTTGCCAAGTTTGCGTAATTTTTGCGTTGCTGTGGCATTTGCTTCATCTTGCGAAGCATGAAATGGTGGGTTACACAGGGTCAAATCAAAACGATCTGAAGGTTTAATCACGCCTTTGAAAATATTGCTCGGTGTCTTTTGCAATCGAATCTGAATCCCCTTTTTGAGATTTGGATTTGCCTCCACAATAAATTGAGCACTTTTAACCGATGCAGGATGAATGTCTGAGCCAACAAATTTCCAACCATAACTACGATGACCAATAATCGGATAAATACAGTTCGCGCCCACCCCAATATCTAATACGTGAACGGCGTGTCCTATTGGAATCTGACCTTTATTGCTATCACTCAACAAGTCCGCCAAATAGTGAATATAGTCGGCTCTACCCGGAATAGGTGGACAAAGATAATCTTGAGGAATATCCCAATATTGAATACTATAAAAATGCTTGAGCAATGCTTTATTGAGCATTTTCACAGCTTGAGGATCAGAAAAGTTGACTGAAAGATCGTTATATTGATTCGGGCTGACAAAAGGCGCAAGTTCCGGACAACTCTTGATTAACTGAGGAAAATCGTAACGACTGCGATGCAGATTTCGTGCATGTAATTGCGATTTTTGTTGCAGAAAAGATTTCTTTGCTTGAGCCATGTGTATGTCAATCATCAACGGGAGAACAGAATCAATAAGGCAGGATCTATACCTGTGAATGAATCGATATTGTACGTGAATTCAACTCACATTGCCGAACCCGTCCTTGTATTTGTCTATCCTCCCCCCTCTCATTCACCTATAGTTTTGAACTAGCAATAAAAAAGACACCTCAAGACTCATCATCCTTAGTGTCTTTTTTATTTAAGTCATTGTTTAGAACTGATTAGTCTTCGATTTGCCCATGCTCTTTCATCAGGGCAATGAACTGTTCCTCATTGATGACCGTTACACCCAGCTTTTCTGCCTTGTCCAGTTTAGAACCGGCTTTTTCACCGGCTACCACGCATTTGGTTTTACTGGATACACTGCCGCTGACTCGCGCACCCAGTGCCTGAAGTAATTGAGTCGCTTCATCGCGCCCCATACTGCTTAAGGTTCCGGTCACGACCCAACTTTCGCCATTGAGTGGCTGACGGGTCGGTGCAACTGGCGCATCCCAGTGAATGCCTGCTGCCAGTAAACGATCCAGAACTTCCAGATTATGCGGCGCCTGAAAGAAATCAATAATCCATTCTGCGGTAATATCCCCTACATCTGGCGTTTTTTTGAGTGCTTCGATATCCGCGATACGTAATGCATCCAAGGTCTGGAAATTATTGGCCAGCATGCGCGCTGTAGTTTCACCCACGCCACGAATACCGAGGGCATAAATAAAAGCGGCCAGTGTGGTTTTCTTACTGTTCTCAATAGAATCTATTAAATTCTGAACAGATTTTTCACCCATTTTTTCAATCTGTAGTAGCTGCTCACGATGTTCATGCAGGTGATAAATATCCGAGACATCTTTCAGCAGATTTAGATGCAGCAAAGATTCTGCCCAGCGATCACCCAGACCCTCAATATCCATGGCTTTACGTGAAACAAAGTGACGAATCGCCTCAATACGCTGCGCTGCACAATACAGCCCACCCGAACAACGTGCCAAGGCTTCGCCTTCCGGCATCACCACCGGTGAATCACAGACTGGACATTGCTCAGGTAAATGCACTTCAACGGCATCCACCGGGCGGAATTCCGGCCAGACTTTTTCCACTTTAGGAATTACATCGCCACTACGATAGACACTGACGGTATCACCAATCCGTACATCGAGACGGTGAATTTCGCCAATATTATGCAAGGTCACATTAGAAACAGTTACGCCGCCGACCGCCACCGGATTCAAACGTGCCACCGGTGTCAGAGTTCCGGTACGACCCACCTGCCAGTTAATATTTTCAACGGTGGTCAAGGCGGCAACTGCCGGAAATTTATAGGCGGTGGCCCAACGCGGCTCCCGGCTCAGAAAACCGAGTTGCTGCTGCTGTTTCAGGTCATTGACTTTAATCACCATGCCATCGATTTCTACACTGAGACTGGCACGTTCCTCAATGATCTGTTCATAGACTTTTTGCACGTCCTGAATACTGTCACAAATAAAGTGGCGCTCACCTACAGCAAAACCAAACTGACTCAGCCATTCCAGACTGTCCGACATGCTGCGTTGACCATGATACGGTACACACTGCGCAATTCCATAAGCATAAAAAGCCAGTGGCCGTGATGCGGCAATATTCGGATCGAGCTGGCGCAAACTTCCTGCCGCGGCATTACGCGGATTGGCAAAGGTCTTTTCACCTTTTGCTGCATTGGCGGCATTCAGTTTTTCAAAGCCCGATTTCGGCATCAATACTTCGCCGCGTACTTCCAGCAAATCGGGAATAACGCCATTTACTGCTGATAACAGCTTCGGCAGGTTGCGAATGGTTCTGACATTCTGGGTAATATCTTCACCGGTTTCCCCGTCGCCGCGAGTCACACCACGGGTCAATACGCCATGCTCATACCACAGGGAAATGGCCAGACCGTCAAATTTCAGTTCTACATCATATTCGATTTTTTGATTCGGCAAACGCTCTTCAATACGGCGAGCAAAAGCAAAAAGATCGTCCTGATTAAAGACATTGCCCAAGGACAGCATCGGAACGGCGTGAGTAATGCTCACAAATTTTGCAAGTGCCTGCCCGCCGACTTTATCGGTCGGGCTATCCGGCTGGATCAGATCGGGATATTGTTGTTCTAAAGCTTTGAGCTGATGAAAGAGCTGATCATATTCACTGTCTTCAATGCTCGGTTGATCCATCACATAATAAGCATGATTATGCTTGGCAAGCAGTTGAATCAGTTGACGCATTTGCGCAATGACAGTGGCATCTTGGGTCATAATTTCACCATAAAAAAGGGCGGAAAATCCGCCCTGTAGAATATTCAGCTTTTGGCTATTATAAAAATTGCAGTCCACAGATTCAACTTGCAGATCGAACAAAACCGCTTAAACTTCTGTAGGTTGACCCGCGCGATAATCAATCGCCTGATGGCGCCAGAATTCACGTAATTGTGGTGTAAATTCCTGCTGGTTCTGATCGTAGACCAGACCATCCACTTCACGGGCAATCAGACGTGAAATACTGTCCATGGTATCAAAGGCATTTTGTACATCGCTATGCGGCAAAGCCAGGAAGAAGGCCAGACCTTTGACTTCCTGAGTCGAGAGAGTTTCCAGATCAAAACCTTCCATGCCGGTATCCGTCATTTGCAGTACCGAAAACAGCAGTTTTGAATCATCTTCACTATAGCGGTGGAAACAGGCCAGTTCGCCATAACGCAGACCATATTTCAACAAGACTTTCAGGGTTTTATCACCTGAAAGTACCCGGCCTTGCGGATAGATATGCAATGAAATAATCGTTTCAGCATTGGATAAGGCACTTTCTTCATCCACTATTTTCTGTTCATGCAGATGAGCATCCAGAATACTGCTTTCATCATTAAATTCAGAAATTTCCGCTTTTTCAATACTGCTGTTCAGACTGAATTCAACAGCGGTATCTTTATCTTCCGTCTGGTTATTTTCCGCTTCTACTTCGGCCGGCTTTTGCTCCACTGATGTTTCGGCTGCTTCTGTGCTTGCAGAACTTGCCACGACTTCAGCTTCGGTCACTGGACTCGGCTCGACCGCTGCAGCTGTCTCAAGCACTGCTGGCTCAGCCAAGATCGGTTCAGGCTTGCGAAATGCTGAGGGCTTTTCAGGGGCCGGTTCTTCTACACGCAGGCTTGGCTCTACACGCTGTGCCGGTTCTGCTTCCTGTTTCGCCAGTTGCGAACGCACATGCCTTGGAATGACAGGGGTCTGGCTGTCAGGATCGATATGCAGGTTGGCATCCAGTGACGGTACAGCCTCTACAGGTTTTTTGAACAGCATTCTGATGCCGAACAGCATGATGACAATTGCTATCACAATCCCGATAATGGTGGTGATTTCCATATTATACCTCCGCAGCTAAGCCGTATTCTTTTGCCTGTTCCAAATTTACTGTCACTAATTTTGAGGTTCCCGGTTCAGGCATGGTTACACCTAGAAGATCAGTCGCCATCATCATTGCAAGTTTGTTATGGGTAATATAAATAAATTGTACGTGTTCAGAAAGTTCTTTCACTAAATTACAAAAACGTCCTACGTTGGCATCATCCAGCGGTGCATCGACTTCATCCAGTACACAAAAAGGAGCCGGATTTAGGCGAAAAATCGCGAATACCAATGCCAATGCCGTTAAAGCCTTTTCTCCACCAGAGAGTAAAGCCAATGAGCTGTTACGTTTACCCGGTGGTCGGGCCATCAGTTTTACACCCGATTGCCAGCCATCTTCAAGGCTTAAACTCGCTTCGCCACCTTCAAACACTTTAGGAAACAGCTGTTGCAGTTCTGCATTGACCTGGTTAAAGGTGTGCATAAACAGTTTGCGGGTTTCCTGATCAATACTCTTCATCGCAGCCTGCAACTGTTCTACAGTATTTTCCAGATCCTGCATCTGGTGGCTCAGCTCATCATAGCGTTTCGAGACTTCCTCATATTCTTCAGAAGCCGCCAGATTCACGGCACCAAGTTTATCAAACTGCGCCTGAGCTTTTTCCAGTTTGGCCTGATGGTTTTTGACATCAATATTCAAGCCACTGATGACTTCATGATTCAGTTCTTTTAACTGTTCCGAATAATGCTGCAAGTCGGATCTAGCCGCTTGCCAGGCCAGACGTTTGGCTTCCAGATCTGTACGCAGTTTTTCATCCTGCTGCTGGAAACTGTGACGCTGTTCAGTTAAATGCTGCTGTTTGCTCTGCACCTGATTCAGTTCTACCTGCCAGTCCGCCCAGGTCTTCTGCAGTTTTTCGGTGATCTGTGCCTGCTCATTGAACTGGCTTTGTAAGGCAGGCAGTTCCAGCTGTACCGGATCGACAAACTTCTTGGCCTGCTCGATTTGTGCTGTAATTTGCTGAGACTGCTGTTTTAGGAATAGCTGATCTTTTTGTAGCAATTCGATCTGTTGCTGGCTCTGTACACTTTGACGGCGTAACAACTCCAGCTCCTGTTGAGCCTGTTGACTCAGCTGCTGTGAATCATCCAGCTGAGCGCTCAATTCTTCCAGCTGGAATTGCAGGATTTTATAATTCGGTAGCGCCTGCTCCAACTTGATATTCAGGGCATGCAGGTCGATTTCCATATCATCCTTCTGCATGGCATCTTCTTCAAGCTGCTCATCCAGTTGTTGCAACTGATGCTGTAATTGCTGTTTTTGTAGCGCGAAAGCCTGAGCACTGCTTTGCACTTTGGCAATATTGACATCAATTTCCTGTAACTGCTTTTGTCTGTGCTTTTGCTGCTCACGGATACTTTGAATCTGGTTCTGTAATTCCGCCACTCGCGTATTCAGCTCAGGCAGTTGCTGCTCAAGCTGTTCTAACTGGGCATTAAGCGCCGATAACTGAAGCTCAATTTCCTCCAGACGAATCCGGTGGCTGAGTGCCCCTTGTCCTGCCTGACTGGCTTCATCATAGTCCAGGGCAATCACCCAATCCGCACCCACATGGTAGCCATCTAAACTCAGTAATGTCTGGCCTTGTGATAACTGAGATTGAAGTTTTAAGGCTTCGCTTAGATTCTCGGCCACCGCAACTTGCTGCCAGAGCGAATAGTGCGGAGATTCAATCCAGTCGGCCAGAGACAGCGTATTGGCAAGTTGAATTTTATCCTGCACAACATATTGCTTTAACTGACGCGCACGATCTTCAAGGAAGTTCTCGCCTTGTGCCAGAATTTGCGCAGTCAGCCATTTTGCTAAAAACTTTTCGATCAGGCTGGCATGTACTTTGCCTGCCTGATTAAGCTTAAGCACCTGCATCAGCTGTACTGCATCGGCTTTGGCATGAGGGTTGGCTTTGGTCAGCAACTGACTCAGATTTTTTTGTTCTGAATGAAGCACCTGAATTTCAGATTTGAGCTGCATCAGCTGTTGTTGACGACTTGCCTGTTCTGCCTGCATCTGCTCAAGTTGAGTTTTCAGTTCTTTGAGTTGAGTTTCAAAGCCAGCAATTTGCTGTTCAGCCTGTGCTTTATCTGTCTGATACTGCTCCAGCTCATCCTGCTGCGCTTGATGCTGAATCTGAACACTCTGCTGCTGTACGGTGTGTTTTTGCTGCTCAATCCGCTCGATATTCTTGGCCAGTTGTTCACTTTGCGCCAGCATCTGCATTTTACGCTGCTGTTGCTGTTCGACCTGGGTTTTGATCTGAGCGAATTGTGCTGCGACTGTTGTATGTTGTGATTTCAGATCGGCCAGATTTTGACTCTGTGCCTGATTCCGGCCATCTTGCTGCTGCAATTGTGCCTGCTGATCTTCAGCTTGTTGCTGCAAAGTCTCAAGTTGCAGCTCGATTAACTGTAAACGTTCTTTGGTCTGGGCTTTTTGCTGTTCCAGTTCGATCAGACTGCTGGAATTCTGCTCGAGCAGAGACTGCTTTTGCTGCAAGGTCATGTCCAGTTCGGCCAGTTTCTTCTCGGCCTGTTGCCATTCACTTTGCAAAGGTGTGGATTGCTGAATCAGACGCTGAAACAGTTCACTGGTAGTTCCCAAATCATGTTCAACCGTGGTCAGTTCGGAACGCACCAGCTTAAAGTTTTCCCCGAGCGTATTCATCTCCACGGTATATTCTTGTTGCAAGCGCTGGCTTTGTTCACATTGAAAAGACAGGATTTCAATCTTGATGCTGCGGATCTGTGTTTCCAGTTGCTTATATTGAATCGCGCTTTCAGCCTGACGTTTCAGAGTTTTTAGCTGAGATTTCAGCTCAGAGGCAATATCTTCCAGACGCGACAGGTTTTGCGTGGTGTGATCCAGATGCAGCATGGTTTCACGGCGCCGTGCCTGATAACGCGAAACCCCGGCAGCTTCTTCAATATAGACCCGCATTTCATCCGGCTTGGCATCGACCAGACGGTTGATCATGCCCTGTTCAATAATCGCGTAAGAACGTGGCCCCAGACCGGTGCCCAGAAAAATATCGGTAATGTCACGACGCCGGCATTTGCTGCCATTCAGGAAATACTCAGACTTGCCATCGCGGTTGACCTGACGGCGGACTGCCAGTTCATTATAGGCATTATAAGCACCGCCCAGTTTGCCATAGGTATTGTCAAAGCGCAGTTCTACACTGGCCATGCCCACCGGTTTACGCTTGGCAGTTCCGGTAAAAATCACGTCCTGCATGCTGCCACCACGCAGCTGGCGCGCACTGGACTCGCCCATGACCCAGCGTATGGCATCAATGACGTTAGATTTACCACACCCGTTCGGTCCCACGACTGCAGTACGGTTATCTTTAAAATGTAAAGTGGTACTGTCGGCAAAAGATTTAAAGCCTGAAAGTTTTAAACTGCTTAAACGCATAATGTCCTGATTTAACGTCGTGAGCGTCTGGCCCACGCGAGTTCAATTTGTTTCATCCGTGTCAGAGATTCCAACACAAGGTTGCGTAAGTGTCGACAAAAATCTTCCATAAATAAAGCGGCCTGATGGGTTTTTCGTATCAAAATTGCTTCAGTGACCAGTTTAAATAAGTCGAAAGATTCCTGTAACTCGCGTCTGGAAATATTCAGGGTCAGGAAATAGCTACGCCGCAAGCAAGGTAACAGTTCCTGATAGTAGCGCATCAGATAGGGATTTCCGACCATCTCATGTTGCTGGGCCATGCCCTGAAAGATCAGATCATAAAACTTTTCTGTATGTCCTTGGCGAGTTTCTGCTTCTAATTGTTCTAATAATAGCTGAATGCGCTCGGCTTCATGACTCCGCCAGGTTTCAGCTATACGATGCACCATCTGCCCCAGCAATAAAGAGGTAATATCAAATAAGGCCCGCACCTGCAAGGCTGACATTTCCGAGACAATGGCACCGCGACGCGGATAAATTTCAATCAGCTGGGTGCGTTCCAGCAACAGCAGGGCTTCACGAACTGACCCTCGACTGACATCCAGCTCCGAGGCAATCCTGAGTTCCTGTATACGTTCGCCTTCGACCAATTCGCCGCGAATAATCTGTTCGCTAATGTGTTTGGCAATCTGCTCAGACAAACTGTGTGCTTGTTCTAATGGCATACCGTTCCTGTCTTTATTTTTATGGATACTGGTTCAGCCCATGATTTGGGCTATATTGCTATTAGACAGAATTTTTTCGATGAATACTGTGACATTGTCAGACAATCTTGTGTCTCTACAGCCAACTCAAGTTCATAAAAAAGGAGAATAGTGAACCATTCTCCTTAGGTGATACATCAGTTCAACCTAAAAAATTAAATCAGGCCATAAAACCTTGATAAATAAAATACAGGCCGACGGTGGTCAGTAAAGCCGCAAAACATTTTTTCAGTACCGCAGGTGAAAGTAAATGTGCCACTTTTGCACCGAGTTTGGCGGTAAAAAAACTCATCATGCTGATGCCAATAAAGGCATAGATATGAATATAGCCAATCGTATTTGGTACTGCGACCTGGGCCTGTTGACCAAACCAGATAAAGCCCAGTGCGCCTGCCACGGCAATCGGCAACCCACAAGCCGCAGAGGTCGCCACGGCTTTTTGCATCACGATGCCACAGCGATTCAAAAACGGGACTGTCAGACTACCGCCACCAATCCCAAAGATCGCCGATGCCACACCAATCCCACCGCCCGCAGCGAGTTGTACCGGGGTTGAAGGCAATTTTTTATTCGGATCGACCTGAACATTGGCGCCTTTAAACATTCTAAACGCCACCCAGACTGCAAAGAACCCGATCAACAGCTGCAAGCCTTGACCAGATAAATAGTCAGCAATCCCTGCGCCCAGGAAGGAACCGATAATCAGACCGGGTGCCAGATTACGAAATACCGACCACAACACGGCACCTCTTTGATGATGCGCCATGACAGAACTGATCGAGGTGACAATAATGGTAGCCAGAGAAGTCCCCACCGCCATGTGCATAATCACGCTGGGATCGTACTGGAGCTGGGTAAAAACAATGTACAGAATCGGCACAATAATCAAACCACCACCGACCCCAAACAGGCCAGCGGTAAATCCTGCAATTGCACCAATCAATAAATATATGATTAACTCCATAACGATATTTACCACGTTTAGATTCAAATGGATGTAGAAACTCGTGAACTGCAACAACGATTAAGCGATGCAGGCCAGCTTCCGGAAGTATTGCTCATCAAACCGATTACCACATCGACCAATGACGATGTGCGGGAATTGGCAACCAAGGGGGTACAGCAGGTTCTGGTCTGTAGCCATGTGCAGACCCAAGGCCGTGGGCAGCGCCAGCGTCAATGGATTTCACCTGAAGGGAATATCTATTTAAGCACATTGCTGCATACACAAAAACCCATCGATGGCCGTTTGGCTCTGGAAATTGCGTTAAATATCCTGCAAATGCCCAGTCTACAAGGGCTGGACTTGCAAGTAAAATGGCCGAATGACCTGTATAGCGTCAAAGGCAAATGGGGCGGCATTCTGGTAGAACCGATTTCACCTACGCAGGTGGTGGTCGGGGTCGGGATCAACCTCAGCCCAATGTCTGCTGAGGTTCCCGAGCAGCAAGTGACCTCATTGAATGAGTTGGGCCTGCATCCGGGTTCACGCATTCAGCTGATTGCAGAACTGTATCTGGCGATTCAGCAAGCCGGACAATGGTTTAGTTATGGCAGCCAGAATCTGTCTGGTCGTTTCAATCGACATGCCGCTTTTATCCAAGAGAGGGTTGAATTTACCGATCTGCAAGGGCAATATTCAGGAAAATTTCTGGGTATTCAGGATGATGGTGCGGTTAAAATCGTGACTGAAACAGGTGTCCACATCTTTTACCAAGGTCAATTACGGCTCAAAAATAATCCTTGAACAGGCATAATCCATGAAGAAACTATGGCTAGATATTGGCAATACCCGACTCAAATACTGGATTACCGAACAAGATCAGATCATTGAACATGCAGCGGAATTACATTTACAGTCCCCTGCCGATTTGTTACTTGGCCTGATTCAGCACTTTAAAACGCTGGATCTGGATCAGGTCGGATTGTCTTCGGTTCAGGACAAGGTCAATAATGAGCGCATTCTCAGTATATTAGATGGTCTGCATATTCCAGTGATTTTTGCTCAGGTGCAGGCCCAATATGCTGGCCTGATTTGTGGCTATGATGAACCGGCACAACTGGGGATTGACCGCTGGCTACAGGTACTTGCTGTCGCGACCCAGCCTCATGAGAATTATTGTGTGATTAGTTGTGGTACAGCGCTGACCATTGACCTGATTCAAGGACAGCAACATTTAGGCGGTTTTATTCTGCCAAATTTATATTTACAACGTGATGCACTGATTCAGAATACCAAAGGTATTAAAATTCCGGATGCCGCATTTTCTGAGCTCAATCCCGGACGCAATACCATCGATGCAGTACATCATGGCATTCTGCTCGGTCTGCTCAGCACCATTGAAAAAGTGCTGCATGATTTTCCGGCACAGCTGGTACTAACCGGTGGAGATGCTCCACTGTTTGCCCAACATCTTGAGCCGTATCAGCCGAGGATTGAACCTGATCTTCTGCTTAAAGGTTTGCAGCATTTTGCGGCTCATTTGCCAGACACAGTTTCATGATTTCGAGCAATTGAGGAAATTCGGTAAATCCATCACATTTGTTAAAATGTCCGGCTTTTTTAATCTCAAAAATTTGAGCATTTAAGCTGTGGGCCAGGCGCAAGGAAACCGGTGCAGGTACAAAAGGATCATTACTGGAGATCAGTATGACCGCGCGTTTATAGCTATACGGCAGGTTGTTCAGATCCAGTCGTGTCGCCTGCAGCATTTTATTCAGTTCCGACCAGGCCACCAGCGGTGTATCGAAAGCTGAAACCAGAATACCCCCGCCGATCTTGCGGTGCTGCTGGAGATAATGTTGCTGTAAAAAACTTAAAACACTGAGTCCACTCAGGCCATGGGCAACTAAAAAAGTATGCTCATCCAGGTGTGGAATATGCAGTTTCAGATTCTGCTGCCATTCTTCTAGATCAGGCTGAAAAGGATTGGCCAGCATAATCCGTTTTGAATCAACACCGACATTTTTGAGTTGGCGACTCAGCCACGGATACCAATGGTCATTTGAGGTGGCCTGATAATCAGGCACGATATAGACTTTGTTGATTATATTTTTCATCGTGTTTTACTTATTATAATTGAGCACAAAGTGCTTTGACAAAAACTACTATTAAACAGTCTGAAGATGAAATTCAAGTAACTTTTTGCATCCCATCTCAGACTCAATTTGCAAATTGAACGAATCCAACAACCTGCTTAAGATTCAGCTTTAATCAGATAAGGCTCAATCACTTTCCAGAGTTCTGGCAGGTCGGTACAGCCTTCTGAATCGATAAAATGTCCCTGATGCTTGGCACTCACCACAATCGCATCCAGACTGTCTGCCTGTTCTAGGCTAAATTCAGGCTCCACCCGATCATCGCCTTCAGAATAAATCACCACACGTTCTGCCACCTGCTGTTTAAGCAGATCAAAATCGATCTCAGCGGCATCAATAAATGGGTTTACTTCATCTAAACGACCCAAGCGGCCATTAAATCCTGCGATCAATACCAATTGCTGAATCTTTTGCTGTTTTAATTCTCTGGATAAGTAATGCAATACAGCCACAGTTCCCAGGCTATGCCCGATAAAAATACTGTCTTCATCAATCCCCTCAATCTGTTCACGCATTTGCTGGTCCCACACCTCCAGCTTGGGTGTGGTCGATGGGTCAAGTCGCAGTACTTTTAAGCTGACATTTTCCTGTTGGGCTTTTTCCTGAATCCATGGAAACCAGTTTTCTTCCGGGCTTGCAGTATAACCATGGACGATGATCACTTGAGCCATTTTAAATTTCTCTTTGTTTTGTGCTGATGTTCCTGAGTCTGCCTGATTGGATTTTTATTTTGGGTAAGTAAATGTTGTTTTGTTTAAACCGGTTTTCTGATTGATACATAATAAAAAAGGCGCACTTAGCGCCTTTTTTAAATCAGAATCTTATTTCTTGTCATTGCCGCCGAACAGTGGTCCCATGCCACCGCCGCCGCCAAACTGTTTCTGCAAACCACCGAGTGATTTCATCATTTTTGCCATACCTGACGGATTGGCAAACTTCTTCATCATCTTGGCCATTTGCGCATGTTGTTTAATCAACTTGTTGACTTCCGCCACTTCCATACCACAACCTGCTGCGATACGTTTTTTACGGCTTGGGTTCATCAAGTCTGGATTACGGCGCTCTTTGATGGTCATCGACTGGATAATCGCTTCCATTTTCTTGACCTGCTTTTCAGGATTGGCCTGGGCCAACGCATCTTGCAGACCGGCATTGCTCATGCCAGGAAGTTTGTCCAGGAAGCCCATCATGCCGCCCATTTTGTTCATCTGCTCAAATTGCATCAGCATGTCTTCAAAGTTGAAGCTGCCACCCTTTTGCAATTTTTTCGCCATTTTTTCGGCTTTTTCTTTGTCGACCTTACGCTCAAGTTCTTCGACCAAAGAAAGGACGTCACCCATACCCAAAATACGCTGCGCGATACGTTCAGGATGGAATGGCTCCAAGGCATCGAGCTTTTCGCCCATACCCAAGAATTTGATAGGCTTACCGGTAATGGCACGTACAGACAATGCCGCACCACCGCGTGCATCACCATCGGTTTTGGTCAGGATCACACCGGTTAAAGGCAAGGCATCATTAAAAGCTTTGGCCGTATTCGCTGCATCCTGACCGGTCATGGCATCGACCACGAACAGGGTTTCAGTCGGGTTAATCGCCGCGTGCAGCTCTTTAATTTCGTCCATCATGTCATTATCGACATGTAAACGACCGGCAGTATCGACAATTAACACATCAGCAAACTGGATTTTTGCCTGTTCAATCGCACGATTTACAATCGTAATCGGTTTTTCGTCTGCGCTGGATTCTAGGAAAATCGCACCGACTTCGCCTGCAACCGTTTGTAGTTGCTTGATCGCTGCGGGACGATAGACGTCGGCAGAAACCATTGCCACTTTTTTCTTTTGACGTTCTTGTAAAAAGCGTGCCAATTTTGCTGCAGTGGTGGTTTTACCTGCACCTTGCAGACCTGCCAGCAGGACAACGACCGGTGGTTTTGCGGCAAGGTCAAGGCTTTCATTGGCCGCGCCCATCATTTTGGTCAATTCGTCATGAACGATTTTGACAAAAGCCTGTCCAGGAGATAACTGAGTCATCACTTCCTGGCCCAATGCCTCTTCCTTAACTTTCGCGATGAATTCACGAGTTACAGGTAACGCAACATCGGCTTCAAGAAGCGCCATACGCACTTCACGTAACGTATCTTTAATATTGTCTTCGGTTAGCTGCCCTGAGCCAGTAACATTTCTTAAACTCTGCGTGAGTCGTTCTGTTAAGGTATCAAACATTGCAAAATCCGCTTAAAATAGCCATGAGCAAAAAATTGTTTCTTAAAATAGAAAATTTATGCATAGAATGCTATAGGATACTGTAGTTCGCAGCGAATTTATATAAATGAATATTCATCACCCTTAAAAAGGTTTGACATGGTTAGCCTCCCCTTGGTTTATACGATCTTAGCATTAGTCGCTTATACCGCTTCATTCTGGTATCTGTTCATTCATTTAATGTCTAAACGTAGCCCCAATCAATGGTTTGTCGGCTTAACCGCGCTGCTCGGACTAGTATTGCACGCGCTGGTTTTATATGGCGATATGCGTACTCCGATTGGCATCAATTATGATGTCTTTGCCCTGTTTTCCTTTACTTCGGGCTTGATGCTGTTACTCAGTATTATTTACAGTACATATCGTCCAATTATCGCCTTGAATCTGATTGGTATTCCCGTGGCCGCCACGGGTCTAATTCTCGGCTTTGTCTTTACCCAGCCGGCTAAAATCATTAGCCAAAATTCTCTGGGCCTGGACATTCATATTATTTTGTCTTTGTCTGCCTATGCCGTATTGCTGATGGCCACCATTCAGGCTGTGATTTTGCGTTTGCAGGATCGTGAACTCAAGAAAAAGCAAAAACGCCGGGTCTGGGTCAGCCTGTTACCGTCTTATCAGGACATGGAATCACTGCTGTTCGATATGCTGATGACCGGTTTCGTCTTATTGACGCTTGCTTTAGGCTTTGGCTTTTTTACCATTGATAATTTCTTTGCCCAGCATCTGGCACATAAAACAGCCTTTAGTATTATTTCCTGGCTGGTTTACGGTTCACTGTTAATCGGGCACTGGAAGTTTGGCTGGCGTGGCCAGAAAGCCGTACGCTTTACCCTGCTCGGCTTTGGCTTGCTGGCCCTGGGTTTCATTGGTTCTAAATTCGTGCTGGAAATGGTTTTGAATAAATAAATATTTTCTTCTTTCTTCTTTCGTATGGTCTTTTAGAAGCTCAGGCTTTTGAGTTTCTATCTGTTCAACAAAATATTGTACTAAATCAAAAGCCATTCACTTGCTCCATTATTTTTTAATCTAATAA
>NZ_VPEU01000043.1:0-21840 GCF_013416975.1 Acinetobacter sp. YH18001
CGGCGTGAATACCGAATATGCGTCCAAAATGCCGCATGATTATGCCAATAGCCGCTTTAGTGATGATTACCAGATTTGGGGCATTGATCTCGGTTATGCACCAGAACACCAATCATGGAAAACCTGGGATATATCTTCGGGAAAATTGGAACCTTTAGCTATTTTTGTGAAGCATAGCTAATCAATTAAACTTTTAGCTTATCTAAAAATAAAGCTTATATACCTTAAAAAATAATAGACAGAATTACTAGGCTATTTGCTTGATATTTTTATATATTTTTTAGCTAAAACTGATTCTTTTCACCTATTTTTTAAACAAAGGTTAAAATTACTGCCCAATGAAAATACTTTAGGATAAATAGTGGGCTATCTTGCTCTGTTCTCGGGCGAAATTCTAGGAATCATTATTTTTATAAGGTTTATTTTTTGAAGATCCCTGTTAAAGAGAATCTAATAATATAGCTTAGGCTATTTCCAAGCATCTCCGATCATGAAGGAAAGCTTAGGCTACAGATAAAATTAATCCCCCAAGAATGGAGGACTAATTTTTAGCAATGAAAACTATAAACTTAAATTAAAATTTTGCATTCAAAACTTGAGCTGATACTTTACTTTTCCACAGCTCACGTAGTGTCGGTAAATAGAATTTCTCACCTAGTTCAACCAGTTCTGCATCGATCAGTGCATGCATTTCGTGCATAAACAGATAGTCCAGTTCAACTGTACTTAGTTTTGACTGCTGCTTTTGATAGTCCTTACGCTTTTGCTGGGCTTGTTTAACCAAACGATCCGCAAATGCTTTATCTTTAAACTGGCTAATCGCCTTTAAACGCAGTTCAATAATGCCCCAACCGGTTAACAACATTTGGAAAGTCTCAAAGTCACCGCTGGTCGACTCCCAAGACATTTCTTCCAGATTTTCATCATCTGGAAGCACCGGCAAAAGAAGTTCCATGACACTTGGAAAAATCTTTTTAAAATTCAGAATAAATTTAACAGGATGCTCACCTGGATAATCCTTGAATTGCACCTTTCTTTGAACATCTGTTAAATAAATATCAAGCATAAAACAATCATCAGTGGTTAATCTCATCGAGTTCTATTGTACGCAACTCTGCCTGAGATAAAAACCACTGCTGACGATTCCATGATAAAACAGGCTGAAAGATTGAAAATAAAAGCCTTAAACGCTTTATTTTACATTTGGTGAGACCATCTGTTCAGGACGTACCACCTCATCAAACTGTTCAGCCGTGACTAAACCAAGTTCAACAGCCACCTGCTTTAAGGTTTTAGCTTCTTTATAGGCAGTTTTGGCAACCTTGGCTGCATTCTCGTAACCAATCACCGGGTTTAATGCAGTGACCAGCATTAATGAGTCATGCAAGAAATGATCAATCTTGTCACGGTTCGGCTCAATACCTACGGCGCAGTGATCATTGAAACTATTACAGGCATCGCCCAAAAGCTGGATGGATTGCAGTAAGTTATAGGCAATCACAGGCATAAACACATTCAGCTCAAAGTTACCCGATGCACCTGCCACATTAATCGTGGTGTCATTTCCAAGCACTTGCGCCACCACCATGGTCATGGCTTCACTTTGCGTCGGATTGACCTTACCCGGCATAATGCTTGAACCTGGCTCATTTTCAGGAATACGCAGTTCACCAAATCCACAACGAGGCCCACTGGCTAACCAACGAATATCGTTGGCAATTTTATTTAGGCTGACTGCAAGGGTTTTTAATGCGCCTGAAGCAAATACCGCAGCATCACGGCCGGCCAAAGCTTCAAATTTATTCGGAGCAGTGACAAATGGTAGACCTGTCAGCTTCTCCAGTGTCTCTGCGGCCTGAACTGCATAATCAGGATGGGCATTTAGACCTGTACCAACAGCTGTTCCGCCCAATGGCAACTCATACAAACCCAGTAAAGCTTGCTGTAAGCGAATCAAGCCATGATCAAGTTGGGATACATAACCACTAAATTCCTGACCTAGGGTTAAAGGTGTCGCATCCTGTAAATGCGTCCGGCCAATTTTGACAATATCGGCAAAGGCTAAAGATTTTGCATGCAAGGTATCGCGTAGACGGGTAAGCGCTGGAATAAGAAGTTGATTAATCTGCAAACTCGCTGCGACATGAATCGCAGTCGGGAAAGAGTCATTGGTCGATTGGGCACGGTTGACATGATCATTTGGATGAACCGGTTTTTGCGCACCTAAATGATTGCCCAATTTTTGATTGGCAATATTGGCTATCACCTCATTACAGTTCATATTACTTTGCGTGCCTGAACCGGTTTGCCAGACCACCAGTGGAAACTGGCTATCCCACTGCCCGCTAATCACCTCATCTGCTGCATCCACAATATAGCCCGACAGCTCTTGAGGAATCTGATCCAGTTTAGCATTGGTCAAGGCTGCAGCTTTTTTTACCAGTCCCATTGCACCAATCATTGCCCGTGGCAAGCGTTCATTGCCGATCTTGAAGTTTTGCAAGCTACGCTGGGTCTGAGCGCCCCATAAAGCCTCACTCGGTACAGCCACTTCGCCCATGGTGTCATGTTCAATACGTGTTTGCATGTTCAACCTCAATTTTTTACATATCGCTGATTTTAAAAGCATCTATCACGATACTTTGCTAGATTGATTAAAAGTAATCGATTATATTAAATATGTAAATGATAATTATTATCAAATATTTTTTACTTATCTCATTTACTGTCCTCTCAGTATATTTTGATAAAATAGCCATTCATCCTCAAGCATCTTTTTCAGTGAACGTTGCGGTTGCCAATGCAAAATCTGCTGTGCCTTTTCAATATTCGCGCCTAGCTGGTCAAGCTCTGCATGAGGATAAGGCAAGGCATCGACTGTTCTAATTGCAGATTGGGTCACTTCTGCCAGTTGATCCAACAAATCCTGTATCGAAATGAGCGTTCCAGCAATATTGAAGGCTTCACATTTTAATTCCTGTTGTTGCCATAGCCACTGCAAGGATTTAATCACCGCATCACAACTGTCTGCCACATGCAGAAAACTCCGCTCTACTGTTCCATCCGCAGTATAAGCCTGACGGCGTAATTCCAGATATTCGCGCTGCTGCGCAGCGACCTGCATTGCCAAAGGCACAATATTTTTCGGTAAAGGTGGCACCGCCTCGCCTAGGACACCATGCTCGAAGGCGCCGCTAATATTAGATAGTCTTAAGATAGCAATGCGCCACTCGTTATCTGTTTTGACAGTATCCCGAATAATTTCCTCAACCATCTGTTGCGATTTAATATAGGGATTGGGATAAGTATAGTTAAAAGGTAGATCTTCATTGAGATCCGTACCGGATTGTCCATAGACTGCCAGACTGGATAAATGCACCAGATGCCGTACGCCGGTACGTTGCATGGCGCGCATTAAGCTCATAATACAGCTGACATTATCATTATAATATTCAAGGGGTTTTAATACTGATTCTTCTAGCGACTTAAAATTGGCAGCATGTACTACAGCCTGAATCGAATGCTGTTCAAATACTTTGTTTAATGCAGGCGTATTGCGAATATCAATTTTGATAAAAGGCACATACATCCCGGAAATATATTCAAGTCGCTCCAGCGTCTGCAAGTTGGCATTGGCCAAATTATCGACCACAATGACCTCTAATCCTTGTGCTAACAGACTTAAAGCAATATGTGAGCCTAAAAAGCCTAATCCACCCGTCACTAAAATCATTGTATACTACCTACTTTCTGATGAAGCCCAGATCAAGCTGTTGCTATTGATCAAGCCTGTAGTGAATTTCGATGAGCACCTTAATTCTTGTTACCTCCGCACCAACTTCTATTTATGCCTGGCATGCCCTTGGTTTGGCGCAGGCATTACACAACAAAAACCAAGAATTCCGCGTATTCTTTTATCAGGACGGCGTGTCGGTCGCAAATGCACTGCAATGGGTGCCCGACGATCAACGTCATCTTACACATGCCTGGCAAGCACTCAATATTCGCCTACCGGTCTGTGTAAGTGCAGCACTGGCGCGAGGGATTACAGATCAGGACAATGCTCAACGTCACAATATTCAGCAGCATAATCTGGCGGATGCCTTTGAATTGGTCGGTTTAGGTGAACTTGCCGATGCTGTTCAATCCTCACAACGTCTGATTCAATTCTAGATGTTCCATTTTTTAGAATGTGTTGCTTTTCCAAGGAATCTTGTGTGAAATCTGTACTTGTTATATTAACCCAAGCCAATCTGACCAGCCTGCAAGTGCATGAAAGCCTGTCTGCGACCATGGTTTTGGCGACATTTGGTGCGGAAGTGAAAGTTCTGCTACAAGGTGCAGGCCTTAGTCTTCTACGCTCAGAACTGCAATTTGATCAGTTACAACATGCCTTTAAACTGGCATCGAATATGGTCGACAGTTTTGAGTTTTATGACCTGACTCCAATTCTGATTGAACAGAAAAACCAGAACTCGCCCTTTGTGGCTCAGAGCGAACAAGAGATTGAATTTATTGAGCTAAGCCCAGCGTTTATTCAAGGCTTTGATCATGTGCTGTATTGGTAAGGAATAAAGGATATATAAAATGTCAAATCACACACTTTATCTGATCCAATCGAACTATGCGGCAACGGCGCAGACTCTGGAACAACTCGCTCAAATTTATACCCCAGTTGATCAGATCGTACTGATGGGTGAAGCCGTATTACAGCTGGAGCATTCATTTCTACAAAATTTGCCGCAAATTTACATGCTGGAAAATGATGCAGAGCTTTTGACACAGCCTTTGTCGGTTCAGGTCAAGCTTCTCGATTTTGCCGATTTTGCAGATCTTTGCCTCGGGTTTAATCGCTGTATTTCAATGAAATAATCAATGAGTTAAATATGAATTTAGAACTGGATCAAGATGGTCATCTGATCGATTACACCATTTGGAATGAAGACGTCGCGCAAGTCCTGGCCAATAACCTGGAACTAAACTTAACCCCGTGGCATTTTGAAATTCTGCAAGCAGTGCGTCAGTTCTATCAGCAGTTTGGCCATTCACCGGCCACACGTCCCTTAATTAAATTCCTAATGAAAACGGTTAGTGCTGACATTAACAATGCCATGCTTCAGGAAAAGTTTAATACGGGTCTGGTCGCGCGGCATTTAAGCCGTTTGGCCGGCGTACCTAAGCCTGCGAATTGTTTATAAAAGTACGCTGTCTTCACTACTTATATCTAAACGCCTGAATTCTCATTTGGGCTTTTTTATGAAAGCAATTTTCACATCTAAAATAATAAAAGATATTCGTGGCTTGAATTCCTCAACTTCGGATTTGTTCTAAGGTTCGCAAAGCCCGATGCAATTCATGATCCATTTCTGGCAGAACTTTCAGCAGAAACTCAATTTGTGCTTTCGCCTCGTCTCGAGTCACCAGTTTAGCTTCTACCAGCGTCTGCTGTAGACTAACCAGCAAACTGACCTGTCTAGGATCTGGTTGTTGCCCCTGACCTAAAGCACTGATGATTTGAGCAAAGTCTAGATATAACTGTTGTTGTTGCTTTAACAATAGGCTTTGCTTTGTAGCTACATTATTTGGTTCAGCCTGTGTATTTTGGCTATTGCTCTTAAAACTCAGAGACATATAGCTGGATGATTTTTCAAGTCGGGCAACCTGATCACGATGGGCTTGGACTTGATTGGCAAAATCAGTCCGATAGATGTCTTGTCGTATCTGGTAAGCAATAGCCACCAAAATGCCGAACAAGAGTAATCCGATGATGAGATATAAAAGAACGGTCTTATCTTTCATCTTGATCTCCTCAACCCAATAAAGACAGCTCTTATCAAAACGCTGCCTATATCGTTGCTCGACTACGGCGTTGACCAGTCTATTGGTGCATAGCCGATCCGGACACGTTGTGGATGATTCCCAACTGGTACACTGAGCACTTTATCCCCTGTGGCAAAATCAATCACGGTCACCACATCGGTTTCACTTTCGGAAATCACACAGCTTTTACCATCTGGACTACGCGTTGCCCAATAGGGTTTGCCGGCAGGAATCAGTTTGCCGGCAGTCAGCGTCTTACGATTTACAATCGTGGCATAATCATCCATGGTTCCTGCAACACAGAGCTTTTCACCATCAGCACTGATTGACAAACCATGATGACGCGAATCATTGACCCATTTTGTCCGGTCTTTCGGGATACTATCACTGCCAGGGAACTGTCCGATCCGGCTAATCTTGTTCTGATTCAGATCGTACTCAATCAGACCATTAAAAAATGAAACCTGGGCATAAAGTTTCGTTTCATCCTTGCTAAATACCATTGGGCGAACTGAATTGGATAAATCCTTGCGACCAAATGCATCGAGTGCAGGTCTGAAATCAATTTTTCTCAGCACTTGATGGGTATTGGCATCCGCGATGCTAATGTAGCGTTTTCCTTTGGTGAAATCCTGCCACTGTGCATCCATTGACGTTTCAACATTGCCAATCGCGGAGTTCAGGATCTTGTTACCATCATCGAAGTAGATATTTTCATGTGGTTTATCACCCGTAGCAAAACGCCCTAACTCTTTGCCAGTGTGAATATCCAGGACATGTACCACATTGCCTGAAGATGCTGACACCGCCACGCGTTGACCATCTGGCGAAACCGCCATGTGATCGGCACGAAAACCTTCAACCGGTGTACGCCAGTTCATCTTGCCTGTTTTGATATTAATAGAGACCACATCGGCGAAACTTGGACGCGATGCCACGATGGACTGACCATCTGGCGTCGAGTACATATCATCTACCAACTGATCATTACCTTCACCCGCTGTGGCCTGAATATAGGTATAGGCAATCAGCTTGATTGGATTGAGATGAATTTCTTTGAGACGCTCTTTACGGTCAGGAATCATGTTAATGACGCCAATTTTGCCAAAATCACCCGATGGACGAATCACAGTCACTGTGCCATCCCAGTTGTTTCCGACAAAGAAAACCTGCTGTGAATTGGCAGGTGCAGCTGAAGGCGCAGAAGCGGCCTGTACACTCGGAAACGCAGACAGCATCGCCATTGCAGATAAGGTCAGACAGAATCGTGGCCATTTTTTATTTTGAACTTTCATCCTTTATGCTCCGCATAATCATTTTTATTATTTTTAATTCTTTATTGCGCACATTTCCGCTGTGCTTATTCGTGACCTAATATACAAAGGTATAAAATGATTTGCTGATTTTTCCGACCAAAAAAAGATCACTTCAAACGCTATTCATATAAATCTTCAGGGGAATTTGACCTTATACATCCAGCACATCGACAAACTGTGCATTCAGCACTTTGGCAAGATCAGCCGGTTTCAGTCCGATATCCAAGCCTCTTTTACCGCCACTCACATATATTTTATTGAGCTTTTCTGCCGATACATCAATGACTGTTTTTAAACGCTTCTTTTGTCCGATTGGACTGATTCCACCGACCAGATAACCGGTTAAACGTTCGGCATGTTTCGGATCTGCCATTTGCAGTTTCTTGCAACCACAAGCTGCCGCTACTTTTTTTAGATTAAGCTGATGATTGACTGGTAACACGGCAACGAAATACTGTTTTTCATCCGTTACCAATAGCGTTTTAAAGACTTCTTCGACTTGTAATCCTAATTTTTCTGCAGCCTCTAAACCAAAGCTTTTCGCATTGGCATCATGTTCATATTCATGAATACTATATTCAATTTTTTGAGTTTTTAAGAGTTTACATGCAGGTGTCATAATACTTCTGGCTCAAGTCTGATCGCCTTAGTATATAAATATTCGCTCAAGAAGTTAATGTTTTTGCCCCATACCTCTGCTCCATATGCATGACTACAAGCTGTTTCTGAGATTTTTTACAAAGAGAGTGGCGTGCAAAATACCAACAAAGATATGTGTTTTTGCCACTATCTAGATATCAGATGCCCCTGTGCCTAGCGATTTAGAATGCTTTGAAATGAACATATTCGTCATTTCATCAAGATAGCGACAATCTAAATTTTTCCAAACCCTTCGCTATAAATCTCTTTAAATTCGATGTCTGTTTCTTAGTCAGCTTTATAAATTTAGAAACAGAACATAAAACTGATCTCTAAATTGAAGTAACTCATTTTTATCTGGTATTTTGTAATAAAATGCATATAAAAACACAGACTAAAATATTAAAATAAGCTTATTAACATATTGTCTTATCTTGCCTTTTTAAGTATTTCTCCATCTTTTCAAGATGAGATTTTGACATTAAGGGAAGCACGGTTAAAGGCAAAGTTAGGCTAGTCATCCTCTCACGCAAGTCAAGGATCTCTCGATTGAATGTCCTAATCGTTTTGGCCAGACATGAATTTTTGCAAGATTAAAATATGATCAAACAGCAGAGCTGATCCTTAACATGAAGATACAGTTACATAAAGGATATTAACTGTTTTTGCCAATTGGGTTTACAATGAAAACAATCTGAATACCCTGCGAATTGTAATTTTTTAACATTGCCAAATCTCTGCAAAGTTTTCATTATAGCGCCACTGTTTAGGATATGCTTTCTACGTCAATTCAAAGAAATTATAAATAGTCATGTAGAAAATCATGCAATAATAAGCAGAGTTTGCAGCTATCTTGCAAACAAACCTCGATACTTTTTAATTGGAGCATGCTGGATGAGTTCGACCATTTTGGTTATTCATGGACCGAATTTAAATTTGCTTGGAAAGCGCGAACCAGAAGTTTATGGTCATCTTACGCTTGGCGATATTAATCAGCAACTGACTGCTCAGGCTCAACAGGCCACATTACAACTCGATACCTTCCAAAGCAACTGGGAAGGCGCAATCGTTGACCGAATTCATCAAGCCCAACTCGACGGCGTACAATATATCATTATCAATCCGGCAGCATTGACACATAGTTCTGTTGCGGTTCGCGATGCCCTGCTTGGTGTCGCCATTCCTTTTATTGAAGTCCATTTGTCAAACGTCCATGCACGCGAGGCATTTCGACATCATTCGTACTTGTCCGATAAAGCCATCGGCGTGATCTGTGGTCTGGGTGCAAAAGGCTATGCTGCTGCGCTCGACTATGTCATTGAAAAAATACAATCTTCTACAAAATCTTAATTAGGAATACTGTCTCATGGATATCCGTAAAATCAAGAAACTCATCGACTTGATGATTGAATCTGACTTACAGGCGATCGAAGTTAAAGAAGGCGATCAATCGATTGCATTAACTCGTCGTAATCCAGTGGTTGCAGCGGCTGTTCCTGCAATGCCTGCACCTGCAGCTGAAGTACCTGCGGCGAAGTCTCCGCGCGGTGCTGTTGAAACCTCTCCAATGGTTGGGGTGTTTTACTCTGCACCAAGCCCAGGCGAAGCGACATTTGTCAAAGTGGGTCAAACCGTTTCTGCTGGTGATACCTTAGGTATTATCGAAGCCATGAAAATCATGAACCCGATTGAAGCAACTCAAAGTGGTGTGATCGAAGAAATTCTAGTGAAAAATGGTGAAGTGATTCAATTCGGCCAACCACTTTTCCGCTACCGCGCTTAATCACCCCGGGGATTTATAATGTTGCAAAAAGTTTTAATTGCAAACCGTGGTGAAATTGCTTTACGCATCACCCGGGCTTGCAGAACTTTAGGGATCAAAACCGTAGGTGTCTATTCTGACGCAGACAAAGACCTGATGCATTTGCGTTTCTGTGATGAAGCGGTTTGTATCGGTCCGGGTGCGAGCAGTGACAGCTACCTGAATATTCCTGCGATTATTACAGCTGCTGAAATTACTGGCGCAGATGCCATCCATCCTGGTTATGGTTTTCTCGCTGAAAATGCTGAATTTGCTGAAATCGTAGAAAATTCTGGTTTTATCTTTATCGGTCCACGTCCAGAACATATTCGTTTAATGGGGAACAAGGTTTCTGCCATTATTGCCATGAAAAAAGCGGGTGTACCAACTGTACCGGGCTGCGACCATGCCGTAACCATTCACAATGCACTCGCTGAAGCGAAAGAGATCGGTTTCCCGCTGATTGTCAAAGCTGCTTCTGGTGGTGGTGGTCGTGGTATGCGTATCGTCGAAAATGTCGACACCCTGCTGGAATCTGTTCAGGCTGCACAGCGTGATGCAGAAATGTGGTTTGGTGATGATACGGTCTATATGGAACGTTTCCTGCAAAAGCCACGTCATGTTGAAGTACAGGTACTGGCTGATGGTAATGGCCATGCGATTCATCTCTATGATCGTGACTGCTCGCTACAGCGTCGCCATCAAAAAGTACTGGAAGAAGCGCCAGCACCGAACTTACCAGAGCAAGCACGTGCCGATATTCTAGAAGCCTGTGTCAATGCCTGTAAACTGATGCAATATCGTGGTGCAGGTACATTCGAATTCCTGTTTGAAGATGATGGATTCTTCTTCATTGAAATGAATACGCGTGTTCAGGTTGAACATCCAGTAACTGAAATGGTAACCGGTATTGATATTATCGAACAGCAATTGCGTATTGCTGGTGGCTTAGGTCTCGATATTCAGCAAGAAGATGTCAAGGTTTTAGGACATGCAATTGAATGCCGTATTAACGCAGAAGATCCATCAACCTTCTTGCCTTCACCCGGCAAGATTGAGAGCTTCTATGCACCAGGCGGCGCAGGTATCCGCTTAGACTCGCACATCTATCCAGGCTATAGCATTCCGCCGTATTATGATTCGATGATCGCCAAACTGATTTCGCATGGCAAGGACCGTGAGACGTCTATTTCTCGCATGAGAAATGCCTTGGAAGAAATGATTTTGACTGGTGTTAAAACCAACATTCCTTTGCACAAAGATTTAATCCTTCAGGATAAAAACTTCTGCAAACAGGCGATGGACATTCATTATCTGGAAAAACATTTGTTGAAACAGCTAGAAGGTGCTGAAGACAAAACTCAATAAGCTTAAAGCTTATAAAAAACCGCTGAAATTCAGCGGTTTTTTTATGTTGATGATTCATTTATGGTAATACACGTCTGAGCACGGCAAAGCATTGCTCGGCCTTGTCATTGGCACAGAAATTAATCGTGTACGGATTTTGCCATTTCACAAAATACTGGGAAATTTCACCGGATTGATCAACCTGATTGCCTGAGCAGTCTTTTTCATTATTATCATATTTAACCTGAAGAATCAGTGCGGGAATCTGAACGGTCGGATCCTGTGCAGGCTGATAATCATATAATCCTGAAGTCCACTCTTCACCACTTTTAATTACGACATTATTATTGCTTTTAAAATTATAATATTCGATACATTTTTTATTATTCGGAATTTCCATCCCCCACAACCCCACAATTTCAGGCCGGGTTTTCACAGTAAATGTATTTGGGATTTCAGCAGCTTTAGCAGAAACTTCCGCTGGTTTTTTATTTTCTGTCGCCATTAGCCAAGGTGAGCTCATGAGTAAGATAAGGCTAAGACATATTTTTTTCATATTTACCGGCATCGTTTTAACAATTGATTCTAAGTTAGCATATTTTTTCAGAATCGTATCCCACTCTGGAGCAGTTTAAATCTGAGTCCATAAAGTTTTTATCATATTGTTTAAAAACATGGATTTCTTTTCCAGTTTATTTTGTATATATTTCGTATATAACAATCTTAACATCATGTATTAATAACAGATTAATCAAAAAATAACTGTATATATAAAATCAGACTTACTTGCTAAACAAAGTGATCATTCACACTTAAAAATTTAAATATAGGATTTTAAATTTGCAATTGGCTCGAATAACAGAACAACAATTAAATCATGAAACCTATGCTTATTTTGTCATTGTGTTCGCTGTTTTAGTATGTTGTTTTATTGGGATCGCAACCAGGCCACTCGGCTATCTCGCCCTGATCTGGCCAGCCAATGCTGCCTTACTGGCCATATTCCTGCGTTTTCCACATTTAAATCATCTGGGCGGCTGGCTGGGTGCATTCAGTGCTTTTATGTTTGCAGATCTGGTCACAGGCAACAGTCTGCTGCAAAGCCTGTTTCTTACACTTTCCAATCTGATTAGTACCATTGTCTCGATATTTTTTATTCGTTATTTCAATATTAATTATAAATACTACAATACCGGTTATACCTTTGGTTCTGGCCTTTCCCAGAATCAAGGATATGCAGTATCTGTTTAAAAACCGCCGTCAAAAGCGTCATCATTTCAGTTATTTTCTGCCCGCAGCTACAGTCGTACTCTGTGTCATCATCACCAATATTTTTTCAGGTCCGGGCGCCCTGCTCTATCCTTTGGCTGCGCTGATCTGGGCCGCATTAACCTATCGCCTGTTTAGCATGACACTGATTAATGCGTTTGTGACTATTTTAACCTATTACAGCCTGACGCAGTTTTATGCCACAACGCATGACACCTTGGCAGATTCTACGATTTATATTTCGCTCCGGATCGGGCTGTTTATGCTGGCCTTATCGCCGCTTATTCTTTGTATTATTAGTCAAAACCGCAATGAGCTGTTTAAACGGGTTCTCTATCTGGCCAATCATGACAGTCTGACCCACACCATGAACCGTCATTTTTTCTTTCAGAAAGGTGAATATTTACTGCAATATGCCAACAGAATGGAGTTTTCGGTCATCATGCTGGATATTGATCATTTCAAACGTCTGAACGATGATTTTGGCCATCATGTCGGTGACAAGGTGCTGCAACATTTTGCGGAAATCATTCGCTGCAATTTACGTGCTGAAGATCTGTTTGCACGAATTGGTGGGGAAGAATTTGTGCTGTTACTCTGGAACACCGAGCCTTTTGAAGCTCAGGATATTGCAGAACGCATACGTAAACGTGTAGAAAAAACCCCGATGCATCAATCAGATGGTTCAGACCTCTACATTACCGTGAGTGTAGGGATTACCCATCAAAATGAACCACAATCACAAGACCTGCAACACCTGATCAATATTGCAGATCAGGCCTTATATCAGGCCAAACATCGTGGACGTAATCAGGTGGTGCTTGCATCTTAAACTAAAATCATCTACAACCTTGAACAGCATTAACGCTAGGGAATGGCAATGAAATTAGAAGAATATCTACAATATGACGGTTTAGGATTGGCTGAACTGGTCGCCAATAAACAGGTACATTCCAGTGAACTTTTATCCGCTGCCTTAGAGCGTAGCTCAATTGCCAATCCCGAACTGAATGCTATTATTATTCCCATGCATGAGCATGCATTAAAACGGACCCAGCAGAATTTATCCGGACCTTTTGCCGGTGTGCCTTTTCTGGTCAAAGACCTGTTTCAGGAATATGCAGGTTATCCAACCTCTTATGGCTGTCAGGGCTTAAAACGGATCGGTTATATTGCCGAAACCAATGCCGAGATTGTCAATCGTTGGGAAAAAGCTGGAATTGTCACTTTTGGCCGTACCAATACGCCTGAATTTGGCATTAAAGGGATTACCGAACCAGATGCCTGGGGTAGCTGTAAAAATCCATGGAATTTACAACATAATAGCGGCGGCTCATCGGGTGGCTCAGCTTCTGCTGTGGCTGCCGGCATTGTACCAATTGCGGGTGCAGGCGATGGCGGCGGTTCGATACGTATCCCCGCTTCATATTGCGGGCTGTTTGGTCTAAAACCAAGTCGTGGCCGTACCCCCTGGGGGCCGCAAATGAGTGAGGCCATGCATGGTGCAGCGATTCAGCATGTCCTGACTAAAACAGTGCGGGACAGTGCTGCAATGCTGGATGCCACGCATGGTGAAGATCACAGCTCGCTATTTAAGATTCAGCGTCCACAGCATCATTATCTGGATGTGATTCAGCAACCACCGAAAAAACTGAAAATTGCCTTTAATCCCCATTCTACCATTGGCACGCCTGTCTCTCCGGATGCTGTGAAAGCCATCGAACAGACGGCCAAACTGCTGGAATCTTTGGGACATGAGGTGGTTGAAGACCGTCCGGCCATCGATGGCATGCAACTGGCCAAGGATTTTATTACCACCTGGTTTAGCCAGTTTTCATTTATGCTGGATGAAATCCAGAAAGGCTACCCGTCTAAAGCGAAGGATTTTGAACTGGACTCTTTAGCACTGGCGGCTTTTGGAGCTAAAACCAGCGCACTTGATTATATCCAGAACCTGAATAACTGGGGCCAGTACGTGACCCAGATGAATCATTTCTTTGATGATTATGATCTGTATCTGACGCCTGCAACCGCAACCGTCGCACCGAAAAATGGCGAAGTCAAAACACCTGCATGGCAGAAGCCAATTTTAAAGGCTTTATTGGGTGTAGGTAAGGCCCATCTGCTGGCACAAGGTAAACTGGTCGATCAGATTGTCAAAGAAAACCTGAAATGGGTACCTTTTACTCAACTTGCCAATATTACCGGGCTTCCAGCCATGTCAGTGCCGTTGTACTGGAATGAACAAAACCTGCCGCTCGGTTCGCAGTTTATTGCACCCTTTGCCCGTGAAGACCTGCTATTGCAATTAGCTGCTCAACTGGAACAGGCACAGCCTTGGGTTCATCAGTACGCCAAAATTCGGATCTAAATTTTAAGCATCAGAGGCATCATGAAGATATCTTTGATTGCTCAACTTTATTGGGCAACCCAAAAATCAATAACAAACCAAACAAAGTCGATGCGGCGGCAAACATAAAGATGGTTTCTCCGCCAATTTTATCCCAATAATAGCCCGCCAGAATGCTGCCACTTGCTACGCCTAAGCCCCACATGGTGCTATATAAAGCCTGTCCACGGCCTTGCTGTGCAGCAGAGAAATTCTGGAAAATAACCCGCATGGCGATCATGTGAAATAAACCAAAACTCAAGGCATGAATCGTTTGGGCAAAAAATTGTGCCACAAATGCAGATGGAAATACGCCTACAATCAGCCATCTTAAGCCAGTCATCAACAGGCAAAGTATCACCAAATGACGCCATGACCAGCGTGTCAGAAAGAAGGTGGCATAAGCAAACATAATAATTTCGGCAATAACCCCAATGGACCAAAGCAATCCGATCTGACTGCTACTAAATCCCGCCTGACTAAGGTAATTACTATAAAAACTATAAAACGGCGCATGTGAAAACAGCATGATCAGTTCAATCAGAAAAAAACTGTATACAACCGGGCGCTTGAAAATCGGCCAGAGGGCTTCCAGCTTTTTCTGTGCAGTAGGCGCCGCCGTAGGTTCTTTAATGCTAAAAGACCAGAGAAAAGCCAGAAATGAAATACACAGCAATAAAACTGGAAGCATGCTAATGCTGATAATTTCAAAGATGGCGCCCAAGCCGAATACACCGATAATAAATCCAACCGAACCCCATTTCCGGACTTTGCCATAAAGTTCTGCTCTTTTTTCCCCGAGCCAGAATAGAGTCACGCCTTCAAATTGTGCCAAAATCGCATTTTGAAAAAAGCTGAAAATCAGCATCAGTAAAGCCACTGACTGAAAGCTGTTAGGAATGATAAACATCATCAACCAGATACAGGCTTCCATCCAGGTGGCAATCCGTACCAGCAACATGCGCTTACCAGATTTATCTGCAATCCAGCCCCAAATAAAAGGCGCAAAAAACCGAGTGAGAATCGCAATAGAAGATAAAATACCGATTTCCTGATAGTTAAAGCCTTGATCTTCCAGATACAGACTCCAGAACGGCATGAATGCGCCCACAATCGCATAGTAGAAAAAATAGAATCCTCCCAGTCTGGTACTGATTGCAAGTGCTTGCATTAGATTGTATTCCCTTGCATCTTCAATGGCTTATAAATACTAATAGTTGCGTCATATTGCATTGAATTGCCCTTACTTGCTGTTCAAAGGTCTACAAATCCACAGAAAATATATTTTAAAAAAATTTGTAGAGTGCACCCTAAGGCACGAAATTTTCGTAAGTTTATGGCTAAATGTGGCTAAAGTAAAAAATCAATATTGAAAGGCATTTACAATACGTAAAAACATGAATCTATTTTTATAAAGCAACCTCGGATAAAAAATGGGAATATTTTTAAGAAGGAGTTATTTCAATTCACCTTTGATACTTAATAAAGCAAAGTTACGGGAATATTGAATACTTTTGAAATAAAAACACGCTTTAAATCTTCTCTCCAAATAGCTAAGCCACTCATTTAAAATCTTCAATCCTCTATTTAAGAGGCCTATTTTTAGAACTAAAATACTCATTGTGGAGTTTAGGTATCGAAGCAATATCCGATAATTCCACTGACTTCGCACTTTAGTAGACAAATCATCTACCTGCACCATAATTCAAAAATATGGTGAAATATGAATAAGATATAAATCTCGAAATCCTACATATCGCTACACTCGCATCTCTAAATCATCTCATTGTAAGTGCTTTTAATATGCCATTCTAGGCAGGTCGAATCTTCGACAATTAAAATTGAGAAACTTATGTTAGTTAATACAAATACTGCTCAAAAAGCGTCTTTCAATCAATTTTCTAATAATGCGACTGAGAACAAACCTAAGCCAAATGAGCAAGAGCAAAAACCGAATCAAGGAGAGCCAGCTCCTATAACCAAAGAGCAAAATGATCAAAAAAATCAGGCGGATAAGAAAAACTCATAATATTATGTTGAATTAATAAAAGAAGCCTATCTCCCTGATAGGCTTTTTGCATTCAAAAGATAAACATTTTCCATAAAAGCCTGAGAAATAAAAAAGCCCATCCTATGATGAGCTCTTTAATCCAATAGATCTAATTCTTACGAAGCTGCGAATTCTTGCAGTACAAATTGTTTTACACTTTCATCAAAATTTGGTCTGGAAAGAGCGAGCTTGCCATTTTTCATAGATTTATAACAATAGCTTGCGGCTACGCCTACACCAAACAAAGTCAACAACTTCATTGCTCACCTCATTAACTGTCAGATTTGAATACAAAAATTAGCATTCAAATGTGTAGCTTTCCAACTTAATTTAGAGTGTTTTTTGTACTCCATGTTAATTAATGTATGGGTAGAAAATAACAAAGCTGACCATTAGATAAGCTGTGCTAACGTCAAAGCCTAATTGTTGATGTGCATATCAACCCAATTAAGGAAGCTGTTTCTATCCGTAAATTTAGGTGCAGAAGTTATGCTCAGTATTTCTTTATTTCCAAATTTACCACTAATGTTATGGAATGCTTGGACTCTAAATTCCTGAGGCTCTCCTTCGTGCAGCGTTCTAAAATACTCTACTGACTTATCAAACTCACTTTTCTCTTTAAAGCCAGGACGTTCTTTTAAAAACTCATAAACTTGTTCTAGAGCGGGTAAATAATTATTTCTAGGCATTCTATATTCTCTAAAATTATGAGTTTTATTGTGAATGCCTATTCTGAATTAATAGTGATAAGAATGTTTAAGCTTTTCTTACCGTTTATGTAACCCTTTCCTCTTTCAAGCAGTCACGACATACTTTCGCTTCTTTACCATCCGCTTGGCATTCGATTTCCGTGACACCATGAAGACCGAATAAACAAAAGATAAAATGCAGCATGACCTTTCTCCGCAAAAGATAGCTCCTTCAGGCAAAGGAGGCAAAACTGGAAATAAAACTATAGCAATGGAATCTGGGCGCTCATTTTATCGAAGATTATTTTTCATCCATTGGCGAAAAATTACATTCATATTCACCATAAAAATTCCGTTTCCAGACCCAACTACATTTACGATTTCGAATTGTTTTGAGGTCATCATTCTTATAGTTTAATTGTTATCGCAGATCAGAATGCTAAGCAAAGAGGTCGGTCATGTGTTCAAACTATGAATTCCCCTCAAAAAGTCAGCTCTCTTTATTAGATCTTCATGCAGAACAACTTGAATTGAACATGAAATCACATGTTTACCCCTTAGCACCTGCTCCTATCATGATGCGAGGTGCTGAGAGGTTTGAGTTAGATATTGCACGTTTCGGACTGATTCCCTTTTGGGCGAAAGAATTAAAATATGGTCGACATACTTACAATGCCCGAACTGAAACAATAGCGTCCAAGCCAAGTTTTCGACATGCCTGGAAAAATAACCAGTTTGCTTTAGTGCCCGTGGATACTTTCTATGAACCTAAATATATCGATGGAAAACCGCACTGGTTTGGTATTTCACGTGAAGATGGCAACCCTTTTACCGTTGCAGCCATTTATGATGATGTGCTCATTGAGGGTGAAAAAATCAGATCATTTTCGATGCTGACTATAAATTCCGATCAACACCTATTGATGAAACAGTTCCACCATCCAGATGACGAGAAGCGCTCGATTATTGTGATTCCTGAAGAATCACGCCATGATTGGTTATGCTGCGATCATGAACAAGCTCATGAGTTTTTCTTTGAAATGAGAGATGAGTTTAGAGCGACACCCAGAGATCACCGGTTGTCGAAAAACTAAAAGCCCTAAAGCAAGTTAGGGCTTTTAAAATGTGAAAGAGCTATTTTTGTTCTCTCAATGGATTTTCCGGTTCTGCATTGGGTTTTTTCTCTGGCTTCACGCCCTTATACGAATCCTGATTGCCTTTATCATCATTAGATTCTTTTTGCGGATTTGATTCTTGCTCTGATTTATTGGTCATGTGTATCTCCTTTATCGATCCATTAAGAAATAAATATGACATCTGATCCTAAACATCAATATTATTTATGTTTCACATTCACTTTTTAGAAAAGCAAACTTTTCTGGAGGCGCTCTCACCTTTCACGACACTTGAAATTTAAATAATCAAATGAGCAGCGCTACCTGATTAGACAGCACAGCATGGAAATATCAGCTTAGGCGGGCATCGATTAAAAGAAAGTATCTGCCGATACATCAAAGCGCTCAGACAAGGCCTTGATATGACGGATATTCAGCTGACGTTTGCCATTCAATATTTCTGAAATTACTGATTGTGTCGCGACATCAGACAAGTCTGCTTGACTAAGCCCGTGTTGCTCCATCAACAAGGCCAAGGCCGTTCGTCCATCACCTTCTGGCATGGGTAGATGTTCATGCTCATACGCCGAAACCAGATCACCCAGTTGATGAATAAGCCCCATTAAAGGATGTGATTCATCATCACCGACAATGTCCAAAAGCTCATCTAGGGCTTCAGTTAGTGTATGAAAGTCATCCTCATTTTCCGGCTTGCTGAGCAATGGTGCAACATAACGCCAGTGATCAACGGCCTGTTTAATCATTGCATTCATTCTAACCTTCCTTCCAATGACCTTTATCATATTCATGGTGAGACAAGACATGGCGAATATAAACGCGTTTTGCCTGATACATCACCACAGCAATCAGCCGAATCTTGTTTCCACCGATATCGAATACATGAAACTTTCCAACCTTATCTACTGCTGGAAAGAGTCTCTTCATTTCAGCAAAATCCTTAGGATGATTGGCCTTCATCAGTCGATACCAACCATCTAATGCCGTTCCAGCCTGTGGCCACTTTTGCGTTGCTTCAAGAATTCGAGCGTGGGTGATCACATGCATATATTTTATCGCATTTTGCTATATTTCTAGTATATATAAATTATCGCATTTTGCAATATATTCTTATCCGACTATTTTAGTTCTCAATTTTAATCATTTATCGTCATGTAATCCTATTTAAATCATAATCTTATAAAGTATAGATTGTGACCCGTATCATTTAAATCCAGTTGAGTTCAATCGTTATCTTGGATTTTTATTATAAAAATTTCACCCACAAACAAAACCCCCGCCAAGTGATGATTGAACGGGGATTGAGCTTCATTAATACATCCGGTGAATTGGAACATTATTCAATATCTTTCAAGCAATCACGACACTCTTTCACCTCTTCATGATCACAGGTGTAATTGATTTCAGTCGCACCATGAAGGCCAAATAAACAAAATATAAACTGGATCATGCTTTTCTCCTGAATGTAACAAGCTTAATCAGTGATTAAGCTTGTATTGATTTTAAGACTCAATAACTCGATACGGAATAATCGGATCACGACCTGAGTAATAACTTAACCGCCTGAATACATTTCACAATTCAAGCAAAGTTAAGTTTTTGGCATTTAAGTTCGTGCAGGCTCTTCACTTTTAGTCTTTTGATCCTTCTTACAATGATCATTGCCCATCATATGACACATTTTTTCTTTGCAAGATTTAAAACAACAACCTACCATCACGCCCATGCCAAATGCACATATACATCTCATCATAGCTTTGCCCTGTCTTTTTATAAAAAGAGATATATAAATACCATCTATTCATGTTTCACTCTTGAGAGAATTTTCAGGCTTTATGTTGTATATGAAAACTTATGTGAAAGAGAATAATTAAAGTAAAAAGCTCTCATTGAGCAATCCGTGTTTATAAACAAGAAAAAGCCTGCTTAACTCTCCTAAATTAAGCAGGCTTTATAATGTGCTGATTTTCTAATTATTTTCATTAAGTTCTTGGAATGAAGCCAAGATATCACTGGCCCAGCAGTCAATCTGTGTGTGATATATAGAGGCTATGTTTCTAAATGTGCAATAAGCGTTACTTTTCTTAATTGAATGGCTTTAATTTAGGCAAAATATATTTTATTCGTTAAATTTTATGCTTAAGAGAAAACAGATGGACACTTTAGATCAATATGCATAACAATAAATTTGTTCATTTTTTAGGATAAAATTCCCTGTTGCTGTACTGTATGTGAATATCAGGAATTTTTGACTTCTTCTAAAGTTGGTAGATGACTGCTTTCTTTTTGGCTATTTCTCTCTATAATTTTTGATATGACAAATAACAAGATTTTGACATCATGATAAATCGTATACTGATTACTTTATTGATAAGTCTGACAATAAGTGGCTGCCAAAAGCAGCAAGCCGACAGTTCAGCGGAACCTGATCAAGCCCTCAAAGCCCAATTTGAACAATCAGATAATCAACTCAGTGCTTATCTGGACAAACTAGATTCTTCCAGTATTAGTCCAGAAGAAAGAACACGCATACTCTGTGAACAATATCCTAAAGAATATAAAACTCGTTATATGCCGGCTTTATTAAAACTTATGCCTCAGGAATATACAGAAAAAGGACTGCTTACAGATTTAGACAATGCGTTAAGCTTTTATAAGCAGAAAGCCAATATCCAGTGTTAATTCATACTGATTAACGTCTATAACCAAATTTTTACCCTAAAAAAACCGCCTGATTCAGGCGGTTTTTTTATGAACGTACAGCTTAAACAGAATTAACGCTACAGTTTTGGCAGATCTTATGAATCATACCCACGCTGCTGGTTAATTCTATTATGGCTGCTAGTTCTGTTGATTATTCCAGATCTTGTTGAGATTGCTGGTTTTTTTGCTGATTACGCTGTGGCTGCTGTTGTTGCTGCTGATCGCGCTGTTGTTGGTTATTTTGTCCCTGCGGCTGTTGTTGCTGCTGGTTATTTTGTTGCTGGTTTGGGTTTTGCTGGTTGTTTTGCTGACGCTGTTGATCTTGCGTGCCTTGTTGGTTTTGCTGTTGTTGCTGTTTCTGTTGGTCTTGCTGTTGATTATTAGCCATGGTGTAACTCCTTACTATTTGCTTTAAATTAATTAAAAGCCGATAGAGTTTCGACTTAATATCTACTCTACGCATTTTTCAGAATTCTCCAACCTATAACCTGTTACGGATTAATTCAATGTAAAAAATGGTAAGCCAAGTAGTTGAAATCAAGATTAATAAGCAACATAAATTACTTTATCCAATAAAATAGACACATGATGAAAGATAATATGTTTCGAAATTTTTATTATTCAATAAAAGGAATAACTTAACCTGAGTAAAATATATAAAAAAGACCTTTAAAATATTTTAAA